>JAFYWH010000119.1 GCA_017558175.1 Bacteroidaceae bacterium | reverse complement strand
GGTCGAGGCGATGGGTAACACCACAGAACACATTGCCCGGCTTGTTGTACTTCACCTTGAGGTATTCCTTTACGGTTTCCGACAAGGGAGTATCGCCGGTCTTGTCGCCCTGCACAATTTCCGAAGCCGTCTTGTTGACGACAATGATATGGTTATCTTCGTAAACTACTGTCATGCGGACGGATTACATATTCATACCACCGTCTACCTGAATCACCTGACCTGTGACGTAAGAAGACATGTCTGAAGCCAAGAATGTAGCGATGTTTGCCACATCTTCCGGTGTACCGCCACGACGCAAAGGAATGCGCTTAGCCCATTCTGCCTTCACTTCTTCGCTGAGCTGGTTGGTCATCTCTGTGATGATGAAGCCCGGAGCAATAGCATTGGCACGAACACCACGAGAACCCAATTCCTGAGCGATAGACTTGGCCAAACCAATCATACCAGCCTTAGAAGCCGAGTAGTTGCACTGACCTGCATTGCCGTGAACACCCACTACCGAAGCCATGTTGATGATGCTACCAGACTTCTGACGCATCATGATTGGTGTACAAGCGTGGATGAAGTTGAAAGCAGACTTCAAGTTTACAGCGATAACGGCATCCCACTGAGCTTCGCTCATGCGCATCATCAAGCCGTCCTTAGTGATACCTGCATTGTTTACGAGGATATCTACCGAGCCGAATTCTTCCTTAATCTGAGCAACTACCTTTTCTGTATCTTCGAAAGAAGCCGCATTCGATGCATAGCCCTTAGCCTTAACGCCGAAAGCAGCGATTTCCTTTTCTGTATTCAAACCGTTTTCATCAATCACCAAGTCAGTGAAAGCTACGTTTGCGCCTTCAGCAGCAAACTTCAATGCGATGGCCTTACCGATACCACGAGCGGCACCTGTTACAATCGCAGTCTTACCTGTTAATAATCCCATAATTCTTATGTCTTTTATTGATTAATCTTGTTCATCTCCGGGCTGCGGCTTGCGTCCCAACGCTCCGTACACAATCTTGGCCACATAATCCCAGCCCTTACGGCCATCGAGATCGTCGCCTATCTTGCCACGGATGTAAGGCACTTCAATGCCCTTCACACAATAGTGCAATATGTCGGCCAAGATATCCACATTCTCCACCTCGAAGATGCCCCGCTCGTTTCCTTCGACCAGGACTTGTCTGAAGAGGGCTATCTCGTGCTGATTCAAGTTACGGCGCACACGTTCCACCTGCCAGATATCGCGGAAGAAGCTGGCACGGAGGGTTCCGTTACGACGAACAATCAGCTTGATGGCATCCAAATGGGTTTCGATGAGCTTCAGTATCTTCAAGTCTGGAGCAATGTTTTCCGAAGCCACCTTGTCCAAGGCTTCCGAAAGTCTGTCCAGTTCCGACTCTACGACAGCTACATAAATATCCTCCTTACTCTTGAAGTAGGTATACAGCGTGCGACGCCCCTTTGTAGAAGCGACCGCGATGTCGTTCATCGTCGTATTGTCCACCCCGTTCTTAGCGAACAGCTGGCGGGCTACATCAACCAATTTAGCTCTAGTCTTTGATACTGCCATAAATTCTTATTGCACATTATATATATATGTGTGCAAAATTACATTTTTAATTTGGTTCATACAAACAATCGGAGAAAATATTGTGCAAGAGGAAGTAGAAAGACACAAAAAAAGGAGAAGCAAAATGCTTCTCCTTGTAGTTGCGGAGGCCTGACTCGAACAGACGACCTTTGGGTTATGAGCCCAACGAGCTACCAACTGCTCCACTCCGCGATGTTTAGTGGGCGTTGACGGATTCGAACCGCCGACCCTCTGCTTGTAAGGCAGATGCTCTGAACCAGCTGAGCTAAACGCCCCTTACGGGAAATTGTTTCAATATTTCGGTGGGCGTTGACGGATTCGAACCGCCGACCCTCTGCTTGTAAGGCAGATGCTCTGAACCAGCTGAGCTAAACGCCCGAAATTCTTTTTCAACCAAGAGACCCGTTTATTTGGTGGGCGTTGACGGATTCGAACCGCCGACCCTCTGCTTGTAAGGCAGATGCTCTGAACCAGCTGAGCTAAACGCCCGATGTCTCTCGTTTCAAAAGCGATGCAAAGGTACGGCTTTTTTTTGAACTTGCAAACATTTCGGGAGATTTTTTTCAAAAAAGTGCATTTTTTCTTGATTTTTCCCTGTTTTTGGGGGTAAAACGGGTTAAAGAGGGGGAAAATCCAAAGATACAAAAAGGAAAGGCACAAAAAAAAGATCCCCCTTTGAAGGGGGCAAGGGGGATGTTTATGATGCTAATGTAACATCCCCCCGCCCCCCTTCAAAGGGGGAAGCTAATGGATTTTTATTCTTGCGCAAAGCGTTTTGCTTGTTCAGCAATCAAGTCGGCATCGTCGAAGTAGTTAATCTTCATGGCACGACGAACTTCATCCAATGTAGCCGATGCAGTTTCACGAGCTACCTCGCAACCCTTGCGGAGCATTTCGTATACGGCAGGGATATCTTTTTCGAATTCCTTGCGGCGTTCGCGGATAGGGCCGAGTTCTTCTTGCATGATAGCTGCCAAGAACTTCTTCACCTTCATGTCGCCCAAACCACCACGGGTGTAGTGAGCCTTGAGTTCATCCAAGTTAGGATAATCCGGCAAGTAGCGTTCGAAGTGTTCCGGACGGCTGAATGCATCGAGATAAGTAAATACGGTGTTGCCTTCGAGCTTACCCGGATCGCTTACCTTAATATGTGTAGGGTCGGTATACATGCTCTTAACCTTCTTTTCGACTACATCGGCAGGGTCAGAGAGGTAAATACAGTTGCCGAGCGACTTACTCATCTTGGCCTTACCATCGGTTCCCGGAAGACGGAGACATACGGCATTGGTCGGGAGGAGGATTTCCGGTTCTACCAATGTTTCGCCATAGATGTGGTTGAATCGGCGTACGATTTCGCGAGCCTGTTCAATCATCGGTTCCTGGTCTTCACCTGCAGGCACGGTTGTTGCCTTGAAAGCGGTGATATCGGCAGCCTGACTAATTGGGTATGTGAAGAAACCTACCGGAATGCTGGTTTCGAAGTTACGCATCTGGATTTCGGTCTTCACGGTCGGGTTACGTTGCAATCGGCTTACAGTTACGAGGTCCATATAATAGAAGGAGAGCTCGCAAAGTTCCGGAATCTGCGATTGGATGAAGATGGTAGACTTGCTTGGGTCGAGTCCGCAAGCCAAATAGTCCAACGCTACTTCGACTACATTCTGACGAACCTTTTCCGGATTGTCGATGTTATCGGTCAACGCCTGTGCATCGGCAATGAACACGAAAGTCTTGTCGTACAAACCCGAGTTCTGGAGTTCCACTCTACGCTTCAAAGAACCTACATAGTGACCGATGTGAAGCTTGCCGGTCGGACGGTCGCCCGTCAATATGATTTTCTTATTATCTGCCATTTTTTCTATTCCTTATATTAATAATGGTCGCAAAGATAGTCAAAACAAACAAATAAAAATGCTAACGGATGAAAAACTTGAAAATAAACTTGCCCCTTTGTTTTGTAATGTTAGAAATAAGTAGTTACTTTGCATAAAATTTGAAGCCTATGTATCCAACAAAAGTCAAGCAAATGACGACATATAAGAAGTAATGCGGTCATCCTCGGAAGGGGAATGGACGCATTTTTTTTATACTTTGGGTAAATGTGGAGAAAAGAGAATAAACAACATAAAGAAAGCATTCAATGAAAAAGGAATTAAAGAAAGTCCTGGTACTGGGTTCAGGTGCCCTCAAGATTGGCCAGGCAGGTGAGTTTGACTACTCAGGTTCACAAGCGCTGAAGGCTTTGCGTGAAGAAGGAATCAGTTCAGTGTTGGTAAACCCTAACATTGCTACCATCCAGACATCAGAAGGGATTGCAGACAAGGTATACTTCCTCCCTGTAACTCCATACTTCGTGGAAGAAATCATCAAGAAGGAACAACCGGACGGTATCCTCTTGGCATTCGGTGGTCAGACTGCTTTGAACTGCGGTACTGAATTGCACCAGAATGGTATCTTGCAGAAGTACGGTGTAGAAGTATTGGGTACTTCGGTAGAAGCTATCATGAATACGGAAGACCGTGACCTCTTCGTGAAGAAGCTCGACGAAATCCCAATGAAAACTCCACGCAGCCGTGCCGTAGAAACAATGGAAGATGCATTGGCAGCAGCTCACGAATTGGGCTTCCCGGTAATGGTTCGCTCGGCTTACTCACTCGGTGGTTTGGGTAGCGGTATCTGCCCGGACGAAGAAACTTTCGTGAAGTTGGCAGAAAGCGCCTTTACTTTTGCACCTCAAATCTTGGTGGAAGAATCATTGAAGGGCTGGAAGGAAATTGAATTCGAAGTAATCCGCGACGCTAACGACCACTGCTTCACTGTGGCTAGCATGGAAAACTTCGACCCACTTGGTATCCACACCGGTGAATCTATCGTAGTAGCTCCTACTTGTTCATTGACTCCGGAACAGGTGACATTCATGCAGGAAATCTCTGTAAAGGCTATCCGTCACCTCGGCATCGTGGGTGAATGTAACATCCAGTATGCATTCAACGCTGATACAAACGACTACCGCGTAATCGAAGTAAACGCTCGTTTGAGCCGTTCTTCTGCTTTGGCTTCTAAGGCTACCGGTTATCCTTTGGCATTCGTTGCTGCTAAGATCGCGTTGGGTTACACACTCGACCAAATCGGTGAAATGGGTACTCCAAACTCTGCATACAA
Source organism: Bacteroidaceae bacterium (assembly GCA_017558175.1). Classification (GTDB taxonomy): domain Bacteria; phylum Bacteroidota; class Bacteroidia; order Bacteroidales; family Bacteroidaceae; genus Phocaeicola. The sequence continues at coordinate 818 of JAFYWH010000119.1, read as the reverse complement.
AGCTCCTGAATTGGATTACTTGATCTGTAAGATCCCACGTTGGGACTTGACTAAGTTTGCTGGTGTATCTCGTCAGATTGGTTCAAGCATGAAGTCTGTAGGTGAAATCATGTCTATCGGCCGTTCATTCGAAGAAGTGATCCAGAAGGGTCTCCGTATGATTGGTCAGGGTATGCACGGTTTCGTAGGCAACGAACACACTAAGTTCGAAGACCTTGACGAAGAATTGGCTAACCCAACTGACCTCCGTGTCTTCTCTATCGCTTCGGCATTGGAAGAAGGCTATACTATCGAACGTATCCACGAATTGACTAAGATTGACCCATGGTTCTTGGGTAAGTTGAAGAACATCGTAGATTACAAGAACGTACTCGCTACTTATAATAAGATTGAAGACCTTCCAGAAGATGTAGTTCGTCAGGCTAAGGTATTGGGCTTCTCTGACTTCCAGATTGCTCGCTTCGTATTGAAGAACAGCAGCAACATGGAAAACCAATTGCTCGCTGTACGTAAGCATCGTAAGGAATTGGGCGTATTGCCAGCTGTTAAGCGCATCAACACCGTAGCTTCTGAACATCCGGAACTCACTAACTACCTCTACATGACTTATGCCGTGAAGGGTTATGATGTGAACTACTACAAGAACGACAAGTCGGTAGTTGTTCTCGGTTCAGGTGCATACCGTATCGGTTCTTCCGTGGAATTCGACTGGTGTTCAGTGAATGCTGTTCAAACAGCACGCAAGTTGGGTTACAAGTCAATCATGATCAACTACAACCCTGAAACCGTATCTACTGACTACGATATGTGCGACCGCT
>JAFYWH010000118.1 GCA_017558175.1 Bacteroidaceae bacterium | reverse complement strand
CTTCTTCTGCAACTTGAGGAAGTAAGCACACATCATCGGAGTAAACGACAACGCCGAAACGGTAGAGATAGTCATGATCACACACATCATCCAACCCAACTGCTTGAACAATACACCAGACATACCGGTTACCATTGTCAATGGGAAGAACACGGCAATCATGGTCAAAGTAGAAGCAATTACGGAAATCGCCACTTCATTGGTTGCCAATACGGCTGCCTGTTTCGGTTCAGCACCACGTTCGATATGAGTCGTTACGTTTTCCAATACTACGATGGCGTCGTCCACCACGCTACCAATCGCAATAGAAAGACATGACAATGAGATGATGTTGATAGAACCGCCATCAATAATACCCAAGTAGATGAACGAACCAACCAAAGACATCGGGATAGTGATACAGATAATCACTGTAGCACGCCAACGTCCCAAGAAGACGAACACCACAAGCACAACGAACAACATCGCGTATGCAATGGTTTCGCCCAAACTGTTGATCGTATTCGTAATGTTATCAGATGTATTGACAATGATACCCAACTTCACGTCAGAAGGAAGTGTCTTCTGCAACTGCGGAAGCATCGCCATTACTTTCTTTGAGATTTCAACCGAGTTACCACCCGACTGCTTCTGCACGATAATCATCGCACCTTCCTTACCATTATTAAAGGTACGCTGAGCACGTTCCTGTACACCATCCTTAACGGTAGCTACATCGCGCAAGTAAACAGCCTTACCATTGTAACTACCTACAATGATATTTTCCATTTCCTTCGGGTCATCGAACTCACCTTCCACACGCAGAGAGTAAGTATCGCTACCCATATCGAAAGTACCGCCCGGCATATTGCGGTTTTCCGCACTGATCAACGAGCTGATGGTTTCGATAGAAAGATTGTAAGCTTCGAGCTTGTTCGGATCGCAATAAACATTGATTTCACGCTTGGCTGCACCCATTACAGACACAGAACCTACACCCGGTACACGAGCCAACGGATTTACCACCGCATCGTCCAAAATCTTGTAAAGTGCCGGACGGCTTTCTTCAGCCTGCACAGACAACATCAAGATAGGAATCATGTCGGTGCTGAACTTGAAGATAATCGGAGTGTTCACTTCGTCAGGAAGAGCTGCACTCACCATATCCAACTTGTCGCGCACATCGTTTGTCAACACGTCAATGTCATTACCAAATTCAAATTCCAAGGTAATGATAGACACACCTTCAGAAGACTTGGAAGTGATGTGCTTCAAGTTTTCTACCGAGTTCAAGGTATTTTCCAACGGACGGGTCACGTTGTTTTCAATATCCGAGGCACTGGCACCCTGGTAGGATGTCATGACCATAATTGTGTTCGTTTCGATATCCGGATACAAGTCTACCGGAAGTTTCGACAACGAAAAGAGACCAAAAATCGCTACTGCAATAAAGCAAAGCGTGGTCATAATCGGTCTTTTAACCGCTCCTTCGTATAAACTCATAGTTATCTTTTTAAGTGGTTAAAGATTATTGAATAACTTCTACTTCTACACCGTCGGCCAAACGATTCTGACCAGCGATTACAACTTGTGAATTGTTGTCTACACCTGAAATCAATTCGTATTCAGTACCCATGCGACGGCCCAATTCTACCTTATTATATGATACCTTGCCATTGTTGTATACATATACATAGCGGTCGCCAGAACCTGCACGCTTCACGATAGCCATATCAGGCACTACCACGTGGTTCTTAGAACCGAAGTTCATGGTTACACGAGCAAACATACCCGGACGAACGCGTTGGTTAGCGTTAGCCAACGTAATTTCTACCGGGAAAGTATGTGTAGCAGCATCGATAGTAGGGTAAACCAAGCTTACCTTGCCTTCGAATTCTTCACCTTCGTATACATCGAGCTTCACCTTTACGGCCATGCCCTTAGTTACCTTCGGGAAGTTAGGTTCAGAAACGTTCACCATCAACTTGACAGGAGCAATCTGTTCTACTACCAACACCGGAGTTTGAGTAGAAGTATACAAGTCACCATTATCGAAGTTACGTGCAGTAACCACACCATTCAACGGGCTTACCAACTGAGTGTTTTCCAACAAGTTTTCGTAAGAAGAACGACGTACATCGAGATTGGTCTTAGCTGCATCCCATTCAGCCTTCGATGCACCACCTACCTTATACAATTCGTCTACACGCTTGAATTCTGTTTCCTGATTGTCCAACTGGAGCTTCAACTGAGTAAGGTTAGCAGCATCCATCTGTACCAATTTCTGACCCTTACGAACCTGATCGCCCACTTCTACAAAGATCTTGCTGATACGACCCGGTGATGTCGGAGCGATGTTGTTCTTCGCTTCTGCCTCTACAGTAGCGGTAAATTCACTAATCTGTTCTACATCGCGAGATGTTACGGTAGCCAACTTTACGGTCGGCTTTTCAATCACGGTTTCAGCAGCAGTAGTTTCTGCCTTCTTTTCTTCACCGCCCGAGCAGGCGCCCAACATAGCTGCAACCAATACTGCAGCCAACTGAAAACTTTTCTTCATAACTGTTTTCTAATTATTCTGTTTGTTATTTCTTTTCTTCTTCCACATTAATCACATCTTCCACACCCATTACGAGGTCAAGGTCTGCCTTAGCCACCAAGTAATCGTAGATAGACTGGTTGTAAGTAAGCTTAGCCTGAGTCAATGCCACTTCCGAACTGTTGAGTTCGAGGATAGTACCACGACCCACTTCGTAACGCTTTTCAGCAATAACGCGTCCCTTTTCTGCCTGAAGAACCGCTTCCTTATTGCTGACTACCTGTTCGGTACTTGCAGCCATGTTGTTCAAGTAGCTCTGAGCCTGCATCTTCAATTGGCGTTCGGCATTGATGCGGTTCTGATCCAATTGCTTCAACTGGAGCTTAGCTTGCTTCACCTGAGAGAAGTTACCACCCTTGAACAAAGGAACAGAAAGGTTCAAACCAATAGTTGCATACGGATTCCACTTGTAATGGAACATACGCCAATTTTCGCTCATGCTGGTATACATGTATTGGAAAGAGAGAGCCAATGACGGCATAAAGTTAGTATACTTCAACTTCAAGTTTCTCTGCAACATGTCCTTGTTCAAATCCAACTGGCGGAGAGTAGTGTTACCACCTACGATATCTTCCGGCTGAGGTTGAGCCTGACGAGAGAACATTGCCATTTCGTAATCCTTCAAATTACCTACAACTGATAACTCGATATCAGATTCCATACCCAACAACACCTTCAACTGAAGCATTGCCAAGTTCACACCGTTACCGGCAGATACCAATGTAGGCTTCAAAGAACGCATCTGCACTTCGGCACTGATCTTATCGTATTCACTTACCGAACCCTGTTCGTACTTGGCATTCACAATATTGAAGTTGTCTTCACTCTGCTTATAGCTCTTCTGAAGCACCATGTAGCTGTCTTGAGCCAAAAGAAGCTGATAGAAAGCCTTGGTTACTTGATTCACCATATCCAAACGAGAAGAACGAGCCTTTTCCAATGAGAGCTGTACGTCTGTCTTGGTCAACTTCATGCTTTGATACAAAGCCGGAACAAACACAGGCAAGCTGGCAGTCATACCACCACTGGCATTGTTCAAAGTACCCACTCGCATAACTTCACCCATGATGGCGAACGACTGCTTTTCGATGGTATGACTAAAGCTACCTACCAAATTAACTTCTGGCAACAAGCCATAAAGCACTTCACGGTTAGCTTCCTTCTTCAACTGAATTTCCTGATCGGCTACCTTGATGGTAGGATTTTCGCTCAATGCAATCTGAATGGCCTCCTGAAGAGTGACCTTCAACACCTCCTGAGCTTTTGCGCTTGTTGCCAACATAGCCAGCATAGCAAACGCCAAAACGGGTTTCAATAAGAATTTCATTGATTTAAACTTAAATATTAAATTGTTATTTTGTTTCTTGTTTTTATAAATTTCGAAGGCACAAAATTATTCATTTTTTCTCAAACAGAATACCCCCTCCGACCAAATTATACCTTAAATACTATAAAATCATACTTTTAGAATGTTATAGCCATAGGTAGCGGATAAACATAAACCGGATATGCAAGCGTTTATAGGAAACATCACGGCAGTTTGACCGAAACGTTTCGGTGTTTCAACAAGAACGTTTCGACATTTTTTCTCCCTACCGGATGACGTTTTATAATTTTATTTGTACATTTGCCGCCAATTTACAAAAATTAGGAATTTTTTAAGGAAAAAGATTATGGCTAAAATTACGAAAGAAGCCGCCTTGCTCTACCACTCACAGGGCAAGCCCGGCAAGATTGAGGTTGTTCCAACCAAGCCTTATAGCACACAGACAGACTTGTCACTCGCCTATTCGCCGGGTGTTGCAGAGCCTTGCCTGGAAATAGAAAAGAATCCTCAAGACGCTTATAAATATACCGCGAAGGGAAACTTGGTAGCAGTAATTTCCAATGGTACAGCCGTTTTGGGTCTTGGCGACATCGGTGCCATGGCTGGCAAACCGGTAATGGAAGGTAAGGGTCTGTTGTTCAAGATATACGGTGGAATCGACGTTTTCGACATCGAAGTGAACGAAAAGGATCCTGAAAAGTTCATCGAAGCAGTAAAGGCTATCGCTCCTACTTTCGGTGGTATCAACTTGGAGGACATCAAGGCTCCGGAGTGTTTCGAAATCGAACGTCGCTTGAAGGAAGAACTCGATATTCCGGTGATGCACGATGACCAGCATGGTACTGCCATCATCTCGGCAGCCGGCTTGTTGAATGCGCTTGAAGTAGCTGGCAAGAAGATTGAAGATGTGAAGATTGTAGTAAATGGAGCCGGTGCAGCAGCCATCTCTTGTACCAAGTTGTACGAAGCATTGGGTGCAACCCACGAAAACATCATTATGCTCGACTCGAAGGGTGTCATCACCAGCGACCGCGAAAGACTGGATGCCACCAAGCGCTACTTTGCTACCGACCGTCGCGATATCCACACCTTGGAAGAAGCCATCCAAGGAGCCGATGTATTCCTCGGATTATCAAAGGGTAACGTCTTGTCGAAAGACATGATCCGTACCATGGCCGACCATCCGATTGTATTCGCATTGGCCAATCCGGTACCAGAAATCTCTTACGAAGATGCCATGGAAGCCCGTCCGGATGTACTCATGTCGACCGGTAGAAGCGACTATCCGAACCAGATTAATAATGTAATCGGTTTCCCATACATCTTCCGCGGTGCGTTGGACGTGGCTTCAACTGCTATCAACGAAGAAATGAAGTTAGCAGCCGTTCGTGCTATTGCCAACTTGGCCAAGCAACCGGTACCCGATGTAGTGAACGAAGTATATCATGTAAACAACTTCACCTTCGGTCCTGAATATTTCATCCCGAAACCGGTAGACCCACGCTTGATTACCGAAGTGTCTATGGCCGTAGCCAAGGCAGCGATGGAATCGGGTGTTGCCCGTAAGCCTATCACCGACTGGGAAGCTTATCGCCAGCACTTGAAAGAATTGATGGGTCAGGAAAGCAAGCTCACCCGTCAGCTTTATGATACTGCCCGTCGCGATCCACAACGTGTGGTTTTCGCCGAAGGCATTCACCCAACTGTATTGAAAGCAGCCGTAGAAGCCAAGTCGGAAGGCATCTGCCACCCTATCTTGTTGGGTAACGACGAAGCCATCGGAAAGCTTGCTAAAGAATTGGAATTGAGTCTGGAAGGTATTGAGATTGTCAATCTCCGCCATCCGAACGAAGCTCCTCGCCGTGAACGATATGCCCGCATTTTGGCCGAAAAGCGCGCCCGCCAAGGCGCCAACTTCCAGGAAGCAAACGACAAGATGTTTGAGCGTAACTACTTCGGTATGATGATGGTAGAAACAGGCGAAGCCGATGCATTCATTACCGGTTTGTACACCAAGTATTCAAATACCATTAAGGTAGCGAAGGAAGTGATTGGCATCCGTCCGGAATTCAAGCACTTCGGTACTATGCACATCTTGAATTCTAAGAAGGGTACTTATTTCTTGGCAGACACATTGATCAATCGTCATCCGGACACGAATACATTGGTAGACATTGCCAAGTTGTCGAAGACTACCGTAGAGTTCTTCAACCACACTCCGGTGATGGCCATGGTTTCTTACTCCAACTTCGGTTCCGATAGCGAAGGTAGCCCTGCCAAGGTACACGAAGCCAACGACATCATTCAAAGCACTTACCCGGATCTCGCTATCGATGGCGAAATGCAGGTGAAGTATGCCATGAACAAGGCAGCCCGCGACGAGAAATATCCGTTCACCCGTTTGGTGGGCAAGGATGTCAACACCTTGATTTTCCCGAACTTGAGTTCGGCCAATGCCACCTACCAGCTTCTCCAGTCGATGGAAGAAACCGAAGTGATTGGCCCTATCCAGATGGGATTGAACAAGCCTATTCACTTTACCGATTGCGAAGCATCCGTACGCGACATTGTGAACATCACCGCTATTGCCGTAATTGATGCTATCGTAGAAAAGAAGAAAAAACAATGAAAAGACCTCTAACTACGGCACAATCGGTAGTTCTTACCTTGCTTTGGATAGCTATCTGCTACCTAATCCTGGTAGGAAGCGAACAAATAGACGGACCATTGATACTAACGCTTGCCATTTCGGGAGCGTTAGTATTCATTCCTATTATAAAGTCTATCAAAAACAAGAAAAGATAATCTTTTTATCTAATATTTATTCATAAAAGAATCTTTTTATTGTTTTTCTTGTTGTTTTCTTTATAAAGTGTTGCACGTATCAAATATTATACATACTTTCGCACCGCTTTTAAAGAGAGAAACTAACAACACTATAAAATAAATATTATGAACGCAGCAAAGGTATTAGAAGATCTTAAAAGAAGATTTCCTAATGAGCCTGAATATCATCAGGCAGTAGAAGAGGTACTTGCTACCATCGAAGAAGAATACAACAAGCATCCAGAATTCGATAAGGTAAATTTGATTGAACGTTTGTGCATTCCAGATCGTGTATACCAATTCCGTGTAACATGGATGGACGACAAGGGCAACGTACAGACCAACATGGGTTACCGTGTACAACATAACAACGCTATCGGTCCTTACAAGGGCGGTATCCGTTTCCACGCTTCAGTAAACCTCGGCATCTTGAAGTTCTTGGCTTTCGAACAGACATTCAAGAATTCATTGACTACCCTCCCTATGGGTGGTGGTAAAGGTGGTTCCGACTTCTCACCACGTGGCAAGTCGAATGCAGAAGTCATGCGTTTCTGCCAAGCCTTCATGTTGGAATTGTGGCGCCACATTGGCCCGGACACTGACGTACCGGCAGGCGATATCGGTGTAGGTGGCCGTGAAGTAGGCTACATGTTCGGCATGTACAAGAAGCTCACCCGCGAATTTACAGGCACATTCACCGGTAAGGGTCGTGAATTCGGTGGTTCACTCGTTCGTCCGGAAGCTACCGGTTATGGCAACGTATATTTCTTGATGGAAATGCTCAAGACCAAGGGTATGGACTTGAAGGGCAAGACTGTCTTGATTTCAGGTTCGGGTAACGTAGCTCAATATACAGCCGAAAAGGTTCTCCAATTGGGAGGTAAGGTTTTGACCATGTCCGACTCCGATGGTTACATCTACGACCCGGATGGTATCGACCGCGAAAAGCTCGACTACATCATGGAATTGAAGAACTTGTACCGTGGCCGTATCCGCGAATATGCTGAAACATACGGAGTGAAGTATGTACCGGGCGAAAAGCCATGGGGCGAAAAGGCAGACATCGCTCTTCCATCGGCTACTCAGAACGAATTGAATGGCGACCACGCACGCATGTTGGTCAACAATGGCGTAATCGCTGTATCCGAAGGTGCAAACATGCCTTCTACACCAGAAGCTATCCGCATCTTCCAGGAAGCCAAGATTCTGTATGCACCGGGTAAGGCAGCCAATGCCGGTGGTGTATCAGTATCGGGCCTTGAAATGAGCCAGAACTCCGAACGTATTTCTTGGAGCGCTGAAGAAGTAGACAACAAGCTTCACTACATCATGGAGAACATCCACGAAAACTGCGTGAAGTATGGTACCGAAGAAGATGGCTATGTAAACTACGTGAAGGGTGCAAACATCGCCGGCTTCATGAAGGTAGCCAAGGCTATGATGGCACAAGGCATTGTATAAGACTATATACATAGAATATAAGGAAAGGGGCTTTATGCCCCTTTTTCTTTCTTCAGCTCCTCCAGCACTTTTTCCACCTCTTTGGCTGAGATTCCGGAAAGGCGGATGTACTCAGAAATCATTTGAGCTAAAGAACCATTGTAGTATTCATTCAGCAATTCAGTGAGTTGCTCCCGTATGCCATTCTTTTCTTTCATCGTTCCGTCCATCATTCTATCTTTTTCATAATTCTATTCCAACGCACTTCCCCACTCTGCGGAGAAACCGACTTCCATACCCTTGTGGCTACTCCCACAATGTAAGGTTCAGGCACCAACCCCCAATAGCGGGAGTCATTCGAGTTATCCAGATTGTCACCACCCATGAAGTAGTAGTTTTCCTTGAAACAATAGGTATGTATCAGGCTGTCACCCAAACAGACATTCCCGTCACAAACCGTCAATGGCTTCTTCTGCTCCCAAGCTATCAATCGTCCGTACATCTTGGCAGCCAATGTGTCCATCACCACCTCCTGACCACGGGCAGGGACAAGCAGAGGACCCAACTGCTGCACCGTCCACCCCAATGCCACATTCCATTGGTTTTCGTCTTCCCAAGCAGGTTCCGGTCGTGTATCCATCCGTGCCCATCGTTTATCCTTTCTCGTTCCGTTTATCCAGTAGCATCCTTTCCGTATCTCCACCGTATCACCCGGAAGAGCTATGCAACGCTTTACATAATACAACAGCATGTCCATCGAAAGGCTGTCATTCTTATGAGGATAGGGATAGTGGAACACCAACACATCGTTCCGCTTCACCTTCCGGATGCCCGGCAAGCGGTATATCGGCACTTCCTTGTCTTCCACCGCCTCCCAGAGGTCGAAGATTCTCGCTCCCATCAGCCACTTGTTCACCAGAATGTAATCGCCCGGAACCAAAGTGGGATACATGGAAGGGGAAGGCACACGGAACGAGGTGAAGCTGGTGACTTGTAGCAACACCCACACTACCGCCAATACACTGATGCCAAAGGCAAGTGTCAGCAAACAGTCCGCCCATTTCTTCCAGTTTCCCATCATACATTTTAAGCCAATTCTATTTTCAATAAATACAATCAATAGGGTATTGGATAATATTTAAGTTTTGCCGCTGCATGGTCGAAAACAACAAATGTATCTTTCTTTACCACAAAGTGCGAAATTCTTTCACAACCTGTTAAAGTGTAGTGTCTGCGTGCTATAACACTATCTTCCATCTGAAATTCAATAATACTTCTTGAACCCCAATCCTTTTCTTCATCGTTGACCAAAAGGTATAATTTATCACCTTCAAGATTACCGCTTCGGACTATAAAGTGTCTTGCTCTTCCTTTTAAATCCTCTTCTAATAGAATCTTATGTATGGCAGGGATTTTTCTCATATCGTATGTCGCTTTCAAATTTCCATTTTGTTCGAACAATTCTATGATAGGAATGAACCTCCCAATAGAAAGAACGTAGTTGTTATAACTAAAAAGATGACGTGAACTTTTGAAACGATACTCCGCATCATCGTATTTGGATGTTAATTTGCCAAGTCTCTTGATATTTTTATCTTTTAGACTCATGATGGTTGCGGCTTCTTCTTTCCCTTTTAAGTTGGAGAAAAAATAATAGGCAGAGTCCTTCACAAAAAAGTTCAAAACATTAATGGCATCCAAGGAGTCTGGAATGTTTATTTTTGAATACTTGTCATTCAGCAAGTTGTATTTAATCAAGGGATTGTAGCTTGAATAAATGAACATTTCGTTATCTTCCCCAAAGAGGCTTTGAGCCTCAATCGGTAATTTTCTGCTTCTCATTTTTCGATTATCCCAATGAAGAGACAACAGGCTACTTTCTCCATTAGGAGCAATATAAAGCACACTGTCTGTGGCTAATAGGCAATTGATATTCTTAAATGGTATAGGAAGACTATCACATACCAAAGTCTTGGAACAATGGAGGGTTGAAAGTTCTATGGATTCCAACTCAATGTGTTCTTTATGGATACACGAGTTCAAGGAAAGGTATAAAAGGACAAAGAATACATATGTTTTTCTCCTATTTTTCATAAATATCACATTTAACGGTTAATTTAGTCATCTTTTTCTGGCCATAATTTACGATCGCATAAATTTTTTCTTTCCCGAATTTCCCGGTAGTCTTTATTGTTAATGTGATGGATACAGTGTCATTGGGTTGAATATCATATTTGCTTACATAATAACTAGTACATGTACATTCTGGATTAACATAATTGATGATAACGTCTTGTGAAGATTTATTCTTTGCGATGAACGTAGCGATTAAAGTTGTGTCATTAGACACTTTGCCGTAATCAATAACTTTTTTCGTGAAAACCAACTCTTTTGTTGTGGCATTTTGTGAAAAACAGAAGGAAGAAAAGAATAGGCCGAGAAGTAGAATAATATTTTTCATAAATGTAATTTTTCATTGCTGTCCGGAGAAATTTTACCATAAAGTAAGTTGCCTGTTTGAGTCGTCCTCCGGAGCATTAACCGGCTCATCAGGTTTGTTATAAAAGTCTCGGATGTCACCTTTTTTGAAGAGGATTTGTCCGATAGAGTTT
>JAFYWH010000117.1 GCA_017558175.1 Bacteroidaceae bacterium | reverse complement strand
TCGCTCACGGAGCTTGATGATTTGCTCGAGAGTCTGAATCTTTCGTTTGGAACAGATATTTCTAAGTATAAATTAGATAAAGAATAAAAAATGAGACATAATAAGAAATTCAATCATTTGGGTCGTACTGCTTCTCACAGAAACGCTATGTTGGCTAACATGGCATGTTCTTTGATCAAGCACAAAAGAATCACTACGACTGTTGCAAAGGCTAAGGCTTTGAAGAAGTTCGTTGAGCCTTTGATCACTAAGTCTAAGGATGACACTACTAACTCACGTCGTGTTGTATTTAGCAACTTGCAAGACAAATTCGCTGTAACAGAATTGTTCAAGGAAATCTCAGTTAAGGTTGCTGACCGTCCGGGTGGTTACACTCGTATCATCAAGACTGGTCACCGTTTGGGTGACAACGCAGAAATGTGTTTCATCGAATTGGTAGACTATGATGAAAACATGGCTAAGACAGCTGCTCCTAAGAAGTCAACTCGCACTCGTCGTTCTAAGAAGAACGCTGCTGCTGAAGAAACTCAGACTGCTGAATAATCTGTACATGACCATATATGATAAAGGCTGTAACGAAAGTTACAGCCTTTTTTATTTCCTATCACTTCTTGTACTTTTCCAGTTCTGGTAGATACTTTTGTATGTCGCTGATGCGGGTTGCATCGCTTGGGTGTGTGCTCATAAACTCCGGTATGTTTGCTCCACCGCTGGCCGACATCTTTTGCCAGAAGGTGATGGCTGTGCTCGGATTGTATCCAGCCATGGTCATGAATATAAGCCCCATGTAGTCTGCTTCCGATTCGTGCTTGCGAGAGAAGGGGAGGGTTACTCCATATTCCGAACCTAATCCATATACTGTGTTACCAATCTTCTGGATGCTTTCTGATTTCTTGCTCAATGCCTGACCTACTATCTGTGCACCATATTCCGAGAGCAATTGCTGACTGATTCGTTCGTTGCTATGCTTGGCTACGGCATGAGCTACTTCATGCCCTACCACTACCGCCAACTCATCGTCCGATGAACAGATTTTCAATAGTCCTTCATATACCACGATCTTACCGCCTGGCATGCAGAATGCATTTACCTGATCGTCTTTCACCAAATTGAATTCCCAGCTGAAGTTCTGTACTTCGCTGCTCAATCCGTTTGACTTCAGGTATTGTTCGGTGGCAGCTGCTATCTTTTGTCCTACTCGTGTTACCATGGCTTTACCTTTGGTATCGGTTGAGAGGGGAGCTGACTTTATGTATTCCGAGTATTGAGTCAAGCTTGAAGTCAATACCTCTGAGTCGGATACAAGCAACAATTGGTTTCGTCCTGTGATGGGGACACTTCCGCAACTGCTCAGCATGAGCGAAGCGATGCATAATAATCCTGTAATCTTTTTCATATTCTTTTTTGTTTTAGTTTCTAACTGGGAGGCGTAGCCAAATCCATTTCGGTATCAATCGCCAGAAGCCCACCAAGAGACAAAATCTCCAGTCGATGATGGCTACACGCTTTTTACGTTTAAGGGCATCTACAATGTCAAGGGCTACGATAGGGGCATGCATCAACATAGGGTATCTTTTAGAACTCTTGAGTAGGGGAGTGGCTACAAAGCCCGGACGGATGTCTGTAAAGCTGATGTTCAGTTTTTGCATACGTGACAATTGGTCGAGAGCATCTATATACATGTGCTGGAATCCCTTGGTAGCTGAATAGGCAGCAGCTGCGCCCAATCCCTTGGTGCCGGCAATGGAGCTGATGACGGCCAAATGTCCGTGGCCTTGCTTCTCGAAATAGTGGTAGGCAGCATTGGTCATACGGATGAAACCATCCACATTCGTAGCTGCGGTAGCAAGCTCTATTTCGGTTTCCAAGGTGTAGTTCTGCTTCCCTATGCCCGAACTAAGCAGGAACAAGTCCATTCCTCCTACCTTATTTATTAAGGTATGCAGATGCTCTGCTGCATCGTCTTTGGTCACATCGAGTACTTGGGTGAACACTTGCTCCGGTGCCATGGCACGAAGCGATTCCAATTCTGCTTTCCGGCGACCGGCAACACCTACCGTCCAACCTTGGGCGATATACACGAGAGCCACCTCGCGGCCGATACCGGAAGTGGCTCCTATAATGATTACTTTCTTGTTCATTATCTATTTATATTTTGACTCAAAGCTTATTTCACGCAAGCCATAGCTTGTTCCAAATCGGCGATGATGTCGTTTGCATCTTCGATACCCACTGAGAGGCGGATCAAGTCTGGTGCTACGCCGGCTTCAATCAACTGTTCGTCGGTGAGCTGACGGTGAGTATGGCTTGCCGGGTGGAGTACACAAGTGCGGGCATCGGCTACGTGAGTTACGATGCAAGCCAACTTCAAGCTATCCATGAACTTGATGGCTTCTTCGCGGCTTCCCTTCAAACCGAAAGCAATTACACCACATGAACCGTTTGGCATATACTTTTGAGTGAGTTCGTAATACTTGTTGCTCTTCAAACCGCAATAGTTCACCCAAGCTACTTGTTCGTTTGCTTCCAACCATTCGGCTACCTTCTGAGCGTTTTCGCAGTGGCGAGGCATACGCAAGTGCAAGGTTTCCAAACCGAGGTTCAAGAGGAATGCATTCTGTGGTGACTGGATAGAACCGAGGTCGCGCATCAACTGAGCAGTAGCCTTGGTCATATAAGCCATCTTGCCGAATGCCTTGGTGTAAGTCAAGCCGTGGTACGATTCGTCCGGAGTTGTCAAGCCCGGGAACTTGTCGGCATGTGCTTCCCAGTCGAAGTTGCCGCTATCGATGATGACACCACCTACGGCAGTTGCATGACCATCCATGTACTTGGTTGTAGAGTGAGTCACGATATCGGCTCCCCATTCGAACGGACGGCAGTTGATTGGTGTAGCAAAGGTGTTGTCTACAATCAAAGGTACTCCGTTCTTGTGAGCGATGCGGGCAAACTTCTCGATGTCGAGCACGTCGATACTTGGGTTCGAGATGGTTTCACCGAAGAGAGCCTTGGTGTTCGGCTGGAATGCCTTCTGAAGTTCTTCTTCCGGAGCATTGATGTCAACGAATGTACATTCGATGCCCAACTTCTTCATGGTTACGGCGAAGAGATTGAATGTACCGCCATAGATGGTCGATGCACATACGAAGTGGTCGCCTGCCTGACAGATGTTGAAGATGGCATAGAAGTTGGCTGCCTGACCCGATGAAGTCAACATCGCGCCCACACCGCCTTCGAGGGCAGCAATCTTGGCTGCTACGGCATCGTTGGTAGGGTTTTGCAAGCGGGTGTAGAAATAACCGGTATCTTCCAAGTCGAACAAACGAGCCATCTGTTCGCTGGTATCATATTTGAATGTAGTACTCTGATAGATAGGGAGCACACGAGGCTCGCCTTTGGTAGGTTGCCATCCGCCTTGCACGCAAAGGGTGGCAGCACTGAAGTTTTTCTTTTCCATATAGTTCTATAGTTTTGTTATTCTCTCTTGTTTATAATTCGTTGCAAAAGTAAGAAATTCCTCCAATTTAAAACCAATTTATAAGGAATAAGTATTATTTTTGCGTCAAAATAAGAATGACGATATGGAAGAAGAAATAAAATTCAAACATTCTATGCCCGCCCAAATCCGTTTCAGCGATGTGGACCAGTTCGGGCATGTGAACAATTCGGTGTATTTCCAATTGTACGATTTGGCCAAGACTACCTATTTCAAGGATGTGATGGGTATGACGGAATGGAACGATGTAGTAGTTGTGGTAGCCAACATCAACGCTAACTTTCTGATGCCGATATTCTTTTCGGATAGCATTGAGATAGAGACCACTACCATACAATTGGGTAACAAGAGTTTCACGTTGTTGCAACGTGCGGTTGTGAAAGATTCGGGCGAAGTGAAGTGCGAGTGCCGCACTACGTTGGTGATGTACGATTTGCTCACCAAGGAGCCGACTCCGATACCGGATCATTACAAGAACGCCATTTGCGAGTTCGAAGGCAAGACTTTGGAAGAATTGGCAAAGAAGTGATATATGCAAAGGGAGGTCTGAGTTATACCTCCCTTTGCTTATTATAAACGTTTCAGGATTTTCAGATATTGGAGCAGAATCTATCCTTAAACATACTCTGCTCTGATGTGGATAGTCCTAACGATGTTGCTAATTTTTGCCAATTGGACATTGCCTGCTTTACTTGGTTTATGATGGTTAATGCAGTTTTGTGAGCCAACATATAATCATCACACGAATCCAAAAGAATGTCCAAGCTGGACTCCGATGTATAAGTATTGATAAGCAAACTTTGGTCGTAAGACAAGGTAGGATTCAAGTCATAGGCTGGCGATAATGTCCATCCCTTGTTGGTTAAAAGGAAACCATGATTGCGGAAGTGATCGTCTGTATTGCCTATGGCTATATTGAACGCTACTCTACGGTAAAGTTCCTGCAGGTTCCGGTCAACATCGCAACATCCTTGTAGAATAAAGTCAACAATATCAAGGTAACCATTGCCTGTTGAAGCATTCTGTCCATCCGTCAATCCCAACATGGTCATTGCCGATGCAAAATGTATCCGTTTTCCATCTTCGGTTCGGTCAAATCGTTTGGATAGTAAAGTATGGAATTTGCTTCCAACTGTTATAACTCTTGTTTCTGCACAGCTGATACCTGCTGACTTTGCCATAAGGTGAGCAAAGTGTTCCCAAAGTCCTACATCATAAAGGTCTTTTCGTGATGGGAATTTTGCAACATATAGTTTTTTCATTTCATCTACCACCGAAGCCTTTGGACGTGCACCTCCTAACGAAGTGCCGGGTTGTACGAGTTGCATCAGCCATTTCTTTTCAGGCAGAGAATTCTTTTCTTCGCTCAACTCTATTTCTTGGCTGGCTGCTATCAGTTCACGAATACCAGTGATTGGCGGTATCTGGAGTTCATGTGCAGCATTGATAAAGTCTCCTTCAGGTGTTTCCTTAAAACGAAATCCTCCCATTCGTGAAGCATCGTCGATGCCTAAAAGATAATCCATTGACGAAAGTCTTCGCACAGGGCGCTTCTCTTCAGCTGCCAGAATCTGTTCACGACGTAGCACAAGGGTTCGTCCCCAGCGGTCGGGCAAAGAATCGGAGAAGCATCCAAAAATATCCTTTCCTTGTTGAGTGTATTGCATTCCAACATAGTTGTTGATGTCGTCACTCAATATTAGACTGCCATTTTTCTTAAGCCAAGCCGGTTCAAACTTAAAACCATACGTTTCGCCACCACGTATGTTGTCCATCGTGAGTTCTCCAACTAGTTCTATATTTTCCAGCCAATCGAAATCGGCATAAACAAGTAACCGTTTCATATATTACACCTTTTTAGTTGCTCGTTCTCTTCTTTTCAACTGAAGGTCCTGTAAACCTCTACCTATAGGATCTTCCTTTGCAATAAGTAAAATGTCATCATCAAGCTGTAAAGCATATAGCACGCGTAGGTAGATACCTATGCTTACAGTTGGTAACCCTTTCTCTACACGAGATAATGTGAGTTCTGAACAGGTGGCACGTTCTGCTACCTGAGCCATGCTCAGATTTCTTCGTAGGCGAGCCAATTTGATTTGTTCACCTACAATCTGCATCTTTTCGGTCAATTTTCTGGGAAGCTTTGTTCCCATTGTATTCTTTGCCATATATAGTGTAACATATATTTCTGTATGCAAAGTTACTACTAATTATTTATTATATGATAGGTTAATGCTATAATTGTACTGTTTGTATTTGATATTTAATGTATTTTCCATTTATGGTTGTCTGTAATGGTAATTCTGATGGATTAGAGGAATATTCCGATAGAACTTCTCTTGCGTAAAATTGTTCATTTCTGCCTTCACGCTTTCACGAAGGTATAAGTAGCTGATTGTCAGCTTTCCTGTGTGAACCTTGGAGGATTTCTCAAGTTTCACGCTTTCAACAGATTGGTGTAGTGAAACTTGTGAAACCTCTGTGAAAGCGTAGGGTTCACACGGATACGTTGTGGTTCAATGACTTATGCCTTGGTGAAACCAGTGAAACCATATTTGGCATATTGCAAGAGTTGAGTCTCAAAATACTGGCTCGAAAGTACAATTCGGGCTTTTGGAAACATATCAAGGCCTTTTTTTAAAACTAAAGGACGTTTCGATCAAAACGCTTAGGCGTTTTAAGTAAAACGTCAAGGCGTTTTGATTCGAATGCCTAAGCGTTTCATTTTAGATGCTTTTGGCCAAGTCCCGATAGTACTTTGCACAAATCTGTGCCTTGTGGGCAAAAATCTTCGTTGTCCGTTAAACTTTTTTGTTATAATTTTTGCTAATTATTTTACAAAGCATTAATTTTGTCCCCGATTAGTCCCCTTGTGCTTGGGAACGAATCAAGTCCTATCGGAACTTTTTAATTATTATTATTTTAAATTTTAACTATGACAAAGCAGTTTAAGTCAGTTAGCTTGATGCTATGCTTGTTGGCCATGTCAACAGGCTCTGCTGTTGCGACTACAAATGCTCCTATGGGCGCTCCAGTAGTTCAGCAAAGTGAAACAGCTACCGGTACTGTTATGGATGCTATGGGTCCAGTTATCGGTGCTTCAGTAGTAGTGAAAGGTACTACTAATGGTGTGATTACCGACTTCGACGGTAATTTCTCTCTTTCAAATGTAAAGAAGGGTGATGTTATCCAGATTTCTTTCGTGGGTTATGCTACTCAGGAAATTGTTTGGGATGGCAAGGCTCTGAATGTCGTTTTAAAGGAAGATACAGAAATGTTGGAAGAAGTAGTAATTACTGCTTATGGCGGTAAGCAACTTCGTTCAAAAGTGACTAACTCTATCGCTAAAGTAAAGGAGGATGTGTTGACTACTGGTTCTCACACTAACCCAGCTAAGGCTTTGTCTGGTGCTGTCTCTGGTTTGCGTGTTGACCAAACTTCTGGTAATCCGGGTTCAGTTCCTACTATCGTACTTCGTGGTGGTACTAACTTGGATGGTTCAGGTTCTCCGTTGGTAATTGTAGACGGTCAGGTTCGCGGTAGCCTTGCAGACATCAACCCGGAAGATATCGAATCTATGGAAGTAATGAAGGATGCCGGTGCAACTGCTATTTATGGTGCTCGTGCTAATAACGGTGTAATCTTGATTACTACCAAGCGCGGTAAGGAAGGTTTCAGCGAAATCCGTTTCAAGTCTAAGATTGGTGTTAACCAGTTCCGTAATAACTATAACTATTTGAACGCTCATGATTATTTGCACTACATGCGTATGGGTTACAAGAATGCAACTCAAGTAGGACAAGTAGGTGACAGCTGGGTAGGTTGGACAAACATGAGTTCTTTGACAGGTGTGCAGCCTTATGGTACAGGTAATATTTATTACAATTCTGACGGTAGCGTTGCTGATGGTAACAAGAATTCTTCTGCTGTATGGGGTGTAATGAAGTACGATGCTAGTAAGCACGCTGATTTGCTCAAGAAGGGTTGGAAGACTATGACAGACCCTGTTTATGGCGACGAATTGATTTATTCTGAATTTGACTTGGCGGATACTAATGTGAACGACAACGCATTGAGTCAAGACTATAATATCAGTTTGACCGGTGGCAACGATAAGGGTAACTATTACATGAACTTGGGTTACAATGAAACAGAAGGTAATGCAATGGGTAACACTTACTCTCGTTTCTCGGCGACTTTGAATGCTGACTATAAAATTCGTAAGTGGTTGACTTCTAAGAGTTCTGTTTCTTATACTGATGCTGAATGGTTTGATATTTATGACCGTTATGAAAAAGTAGGTTGGGGTGGTATGTCTATGGAGTATTACTTTAGCCGTGCGCTTTCTTTGCCTCCTACTTTCCGTGGAACAAACGAAAATGGCGAGCCTTTGGCTGGTGTTCGTTGGGACTTGTCTGATATCCCATATTCAGTGTATGATGGTGCTTTCGATCGTGACAACAACTCACGTAAGTTGAATTTGAATCAATCATTCGTTTTCGATATTATGGATGGTTTGGAATTTAAGGTGAACGGTACTTTGTTCATTACTGACGTTACTTATGACTACTTCAATAAGGACGTTTTGTATCGTATCAATACATACGATAGAACTCGTCGTTCAATGAACCAACATGATAATACTCGTGAGCAGACTTACAATGCTGTTTTGAACTACAACAAGCAATTGACAGAACAGCACTATGTATCTGCTATGTTGGGTGCTGAATATTATGATTCTTACAATAGCGGTTTCTCTGCAGAAGGTTATGGCGCACCGACTGATGAATTCAGTGACTTGGCCTTGACACAGAAGGATGGTCGTTCTATCGACTCATGGCATAGCCGTCAGCGTATCATGTCTTACTTCGGTCGTATGAACTATGACTACGAGGGTAAGTACTTGGTTTCATTCGTAGCTCGTCGTGACGGTTACTCTAAGTTGTTGGGTGACAACCGTTGGGGCTTCTTCCCAGGCGTTTCTGCTGGTTGGGTATTCGGCAAGGAAAAGTTCATGGAAGACTATCAGAATGTAATTTCTTTTGCCAAGTTGCGTACAAGTTATGGTTTGAACGGTAACGTTTCTGGTATCGGTACTTATACTTTGCAAGGTGCTTTCGGTAACAAGACTTATAATACAAATGTAGGTAACTTGATGACAACTTTGGCTAATCCAGGTCTTCGTTGGGAAAAGTCACATACATTTGAAGTAGGTTTGGACCTTGGTTTCTTGGAAAACAGATATGGTATGAACTTTACTTATTATAACCGTCGTACAAAGGATAAGTTTGCTAACATTACTTTGCCTTCTCATAGTGGTATTTCTTCTATGACTACTAATAACGGTGAAATTCAGAACCAGGGTATTGAATTGGACTTGAACGGACGTATCATCGATACTAAGGATTGGAAGTTTAATGTGAATGCTAACGTGGCATGGAATAAGAACAAGGTTATTTCTTTGCCGGATAATGGTTTGCCAAACAATCGTCAGTCAGCTTATCAAGTATACGATGCTGCTGGTAACTTGATTTGGGTAGGTGGTTACCAAGAAGGTCAAACTCCGGGTGACATTTATGGTTTCAAGGCTGAAGGTCTTTATCGCAGTGAAAGTGAAATTCCAGGAAACTTGCGTGACGAAACTAGCCCTAATAATGGTGGTACAAGAAGAATCTTGTTAGGTGCTGATGCTTGGAATGCTTTGACAGACGCACAGAAGAAGAGTGGTTCTTACTTGCCAATCAAACCAGGTGATGTGAAGTGGAAAGATGTGAATAATGACGGTGTTATTGATGACTACGATAGAGTGAAGTTGGGTAATAGCATGCCGAAGTTTACTGGTGGTATCAACATGAATTTGTCTTGGAAGAGCTTGACATTGAGTACTCGTATGGACTATGCTTTGGGTCACACATTGGTGGATAACAAGACTCCATGGATTATGGGTTGTGCGCAAGGTACTTATAACTCTATCGACTTGACTAAGGATAGCTGGTCGGAAGATAATATTAACGCTAAGTATCCTACTTATACATTTGCAGACCAGAACGGTAAGCGTAACTACTGCCGTACAAATAACAGCTTGTTCGTTTACAAGGGCGACTATTTGGCATTCCGTGAAGTTACTTTGTCTTACAAGATGCCTGAAAATTGGATAGCTAAGGCAGGTTTGAAGAGCTGTGAATTGTCTTTGACTGCACAGAACTTGGGTTATATTACAGCTGCTGATAATATGCACTCACCGGAATATGGCGCTAGTTCAAATGGTGGTTACTCTATTCCACGTTCGTTCATTTTCGGTTTGAATGTTAGTTTCTAATTCTTTAATAAACGTCTATATATGAAAAAAATATTATATACTATATGTTTGGCGGCAGCACCACTGTTTTTCCAGGCATGTGATAACTTGGACTTGGCTCCGATAGATTACAACGCTTCAGGTAACTATTGGCAGAATGAAACTCAAGTGAAAGGCTTTGTTGATGGTTTGCACAATGATTTGCGCTCACAATTGAATCAACAATATCTTGAGTATGGTGAACTTCGTGGCGAAATTCAGAAGACTTCGGCTAATCTTTGTGGCCCTAACAGTAAAATGGGTAACTATATTATCAACAGTATTTCTGAAAGTTTGACATTGAAGACTAATTGGGGTGGATTCTATGGTAAGATTCTCCAAGTGAATTTGATGATTGAACAATTGGAGAATGGTTGTGCTTTCTTGTCAGATTCTAAGCGTAATTACTATAAGGGTGTAGCGTATGGTTTACGTGCATATTATTATTTCTGGTTGTATCGTAGCTATGGTGGTGTACCTTTGGAATTGACTGTAAAGGTAACTCAAGGTTCTGTAAGCGCTGCTGACTTATATATGGAACGTGCTTCTGCAGAAGAAACATTGAATCAAATCAAGACTGATGTGAACGCTTCTCTTTCTGCTTTTGACGCTTCAAGTGATAAGTCTGCTAACTATTATTATTGGTCGAAGGATGCTTCTTTGATGTTGAAGGGCGAAGTTTATTTGTGGTCTGCTAAGGTTACAACTGATGACCCGAAGGCTCCTCATACTGCAACAGGTAGTACAGAAGATTTGACCACAGCAAAGAATGCTTTGAATCAGCTTACTGGTTATTCTTTGGAATCAGATTTCGGCAAGTTGTTCAGTAAGTCAGGCAAGAAGAACAACAAGGAAGTTATCTTGTCTCTTTATATGGATAAAGATGAGGCAACTTCAGGTTTGTTCAAGACTTACTTCTATCATCCAGGCTTCAATGGTACTATTGTTGTAGATGAAGAAGGTAATGAATTGGGTCAGGACCCTTTGAACTTGTTGGGTAGCGCTTTGCAGTATGAAGAATACAAAAGAACGCTTGTTGATTCTTATGACAAGGCAGACGGTCGTCGTGCGGCTACATTCTTTGAATTCTATAGAAAGGAAGACTTGGCATTTGGTTGCAATATGTTGAAGTTTTTTGGCCATTCTGATGCTTCAGCTCACTATTACGATGCAGATATCCATTTGTATCGTTATGCTGATGCTATTTTGATGTTGGCTGAAATTGAAAATGCATTGTCAGGTAAGTGTGCAACTTACATTAACCAAATTCGTGAGCGTGCTTATGGCGAAAATTGGTCTAATGAATTTGCGTATGTCGATGGTGACTATGCTGCTAATGAATTGGCTATTTTGAAGGAACGTGATAAAGAATTTGTTGGCGAAGGTAAGCGTTGGTTTGACCTTCTTCGTTTGCACGATGCTAATAAGCAGCCGTTGGTATTTGCTGCTGAAGCAGGTTATGCAGAAGAAGGCATGGAGCAACTTCCTGTATTGGATAAGGCAACAGAATCTTACAAGGTCTTGTGGCCGATTGAAAGCAGTTTGATGGGTGCTGACCCATTGTTGACTCAGACAGTTAATTATCCGACTGTTGGTAAATAATAAAGAACTATTGTTTTAACATAGAAATTTAAAATATAGGTTGAAAAGAAGGGAGTGTCAGTGATTGATACTCCCTTTTTTATAATAATGTATTTGCGTTTTTAGTAAGAAGTCGTTATATTTGCGAAAATAAATTTAATACATAAAGAAAGTTACATGAAAGACAAAAAATTCTATCCGTGGGTAGTCGTAGGACTATTGTGGGTGGTGGCCTTGTTGAATTACATGGACCGCCAGATGCTTTCTACTATGCAGGAAGCGATGAAATTGGACATTGTTGAGTTGCAAAAGGCCGAAATGTTCGGTGT
>JAFYWH010000116.1 GCA_017558175.1 Bacteroidaceae bacterium | reverse complement strand
TTCTTGTGGCTCTACCTTGCAAACGTGTTGTTCGAGGTGCGACATTTCTTCGCGTTCCACATCCTTGAACGAACCCATACGCTTGAACATTTCATCGAAATCCACTTGATGGCCATCGAATTCAGGACCGTCTACGCACACGAACTTGGTCTTTCCACCTACAGTGATACGACAAGCACCACACATACCGGTACCATCCACCATGATGGTATTCAAGGATACATCGGTAGGGATTTCATATTTCTTGGTGAGCAAGCAACAGAACTTCATCATGATAGCTGGACCGATAGCGAAACACTTGTCCACCTTTTCACGCTTGATAACGCTTTCGATACCTTCTGTCACAAGACCCTTGGTACCGTAAGAACCATCGTCGGTCATGATGATGACTTCGTCTGAAGAAGCACGAACTTCGTTTTCGAGGATAATCAAATCCTTGCTACGGCCTGCCAATACCGAGATGACACGGTTACCAGCTGCCTTCAACGCCTGGATGATAGGAAGCATCGGAGCGACACCTACACCACCACCGGCACATACCACGGTGCCGAAATTCTGAATATGAGTAGCTTGTCCAAGCGGACCTACCACGTCGAGTACATAATCGCCTTCATTGAGCTTGCAAAGCTTGGTGGATGACAAACCGACAGTTTGTACTACCAAGGTAATGGTTCCTTTTTCTACATCCGAACCTGCAATGGTCAATGGCATTCTCTCTCCCTTTTCGTCCACACGTACAATCACGAAGTGACCGGCACGGCGTGACTTGGCAATCAGTGGCGCTTCAATCTCTAACTTGAAGACCTTTTCTGAAAATTGTTCTTTGCTAATGATTTTATTCATAGCTTCTGTGATTTTGTTGGTATATAGAGTTATTTACTTTCTTTTTGTTTGCGGTTGCAAATATAGGTAATATTTATAAATATGAAAGAAATAATTGAGGAAACATTTTTCTTTCGTTTAATAATCGTTGGTTTGTCGTGTGTATTTGTTAATAATGCTAAATAGCTCTGCTTCTTGTTTGTTAATTAATTTGTTTTTTTTATATTGCGAGATAAAATAATGATTTATCAAATTATACCTTAATTAGATTTTTTATGAAGAAAGTATTTTTATTTGTAGTCATAATGACTTTGTTACCGATAATGTTGGTAAATGCCCAGTCTTTGCGTTGGGGAGTCAAGGGAGGTACTAGTTTTACGGAAATAGATGAAATTTATACGCAAGGAACGGGGTGGTTCGTTGGTCCGATGCTGGATGTAACTTTGCCTTTTGATGGAATAAGTGCGGATGCGTCTCTTCTATTTCACCAAATTAAGTATAATAAATACAAGCGCGATAGGAGGGACAATTATATAGAATTACCGTTAAACATAAAGTGGGAGTTTCTGAATGGAAAGTTGTTAGGGCTTTATTTGGGAGCAGGTCCTCAATTGATATACGTTATGGATAGTGATAATTATTACAATCGTTGGGCAGCAAGTTTTAATATTGGTGGTGGTCTTACATTATTGAAACACCTGCAATTGGGGGTGAATTATAATCTCCCGTTAGGTAGAACTGTAGAACGGCTTGGATATGGTGGTCCGGCCAGGCCAGTGAAACGCAAAGGAGTATGGGTGTCACTCGCTTATTTGTTCTGAGAGTCGAATAATAAAACAATTTATTCAGATTAAGAATCTCGTGAATATCAATGTGAATATTCACGAGATTCTTTGTTTTTCTTAAATATAACTCGGATATCAATCAATCATTTCGAAACCGCAGTACGGAACCAATGCCTTCGGAATGCGGATGCCTTCCGGTGTTTGGTGGTTTTCAAGCAATGCAGCCAAGATACGTGGCAATGCCAATGCTGAACCATTCAATGTGTGGCAAAGTTCAGTTTTCTTTTCAGCAGTACGGTAACGGCACTTCAAGCGGTTAGCCTGATAAGTATCGAAGTTAGAAACAGAACTTACTTCCAACCAACGCTTCTGTGCTTCCGAGTAAACTTCGAAGTCGAAGCAAAGAGCAGCAGTGAAGCTCATGTCGCCACCACAAAGACGGAGGATGCGGTACGGAAGTTCGAGTTTCTGCAACAAACCTTCTACGTGTTCCAACATTTCCTTGTGCGATTCCTTGCTATGTTCCGGAGTATCGATGCGAACGATTTCAATCTTTGAGAATTCGTGCAAACGGTTCAAACCACGAACGTCCTTACCGTATGAACCAGCTTCGCGACGGAAACACTGAGTGTAAGCACAGTTCTTGATAGGCAACTGCTTTTCGTCCAAGATAACATCGCGGTAGATGTTAGTAACAGGAACTTCGGCAGTAGGAATCAAGTACAAGTCGTCCAACTGGCAGTGGTACATCTGACCTTCCTTGTCAGGCAACTGACCTGTACCGTAACCCGATGCAGCGTTCACGAGGGTAGGAGGCATGATTTCTGTGTAACCCGACTTGCGGGCTTCGTCCAAGAAGAAGTTGATGAGGGCACGTTGCAACTGAGCACCCTTACCTTTATATACTGGGAAACCAGCACCAGTGATCTTCACGCCGAGGTCGAAGTCAATCAAGTCGTACTTTTTAGCCAAGTCCCAGTGCGGGAGAGCGTTTTCCGGCAATTCAGTTTCCATGCCACCAGTCTTTTCCACTACATTGTCTTCGGCGCACTTACCTTCTGGTACTTCGTCGTAAGGAATGTTAGGGATAGTGTAGAGCAAAGTGTTCATGTCTTCCTGAGCCTTGTCCATTTCGGCTTGGAGAATCTTGTTGGCTTCCTTGAGTTCAGCAACGCGAGCCTTGGCAGTTTCCGCTTCGTCCTTCTTGCCTTCCTTCATGAGCATACCGATGGACTTCGAGAGAGCGTTTACTTCCGAGAGGTTCTTATCGAGTACATTTTGAGTGCTCTTGCGCTTGTCGTTGAAAGCGAGCACTTG
Source organism: Bacteroidaceae bacterium (assembly GCA_017558175.1). Classification (GTDB taxonomy): domain Bacteria; phylum Bacteroidota; class Bacteroidia; order Bacteroidales; family Bacteroidaceae; genus Phocaeicola. The sequence continues at coordinate 508 of JAFYWH010000116.1, read as the reverse complement.
TTCAATGGTTTCTTGTGCATTCTTGAAATGCTTCTTTTCCAATCCACGGAGAACTGCTTCCGTGTTTTCTGTAATTTGTTTAATGGTAAGCATATCTTTGTTTTTATTTAGATTTTTCTTAATGAAACGCAAAGATAGGTAAAATTTCGATAGGGTGTACGAAAAAAGGCCCAACTTCTTATCGAAGTGAGCCTTTTTTATACCGTTTATGTGTAACTGATTAAGCTTCAGCTGGGATAACGCTAACAATACGCTTGTCTTCGCGACCTACCTTGAAGTTAACTGTACCATCTACCAATGCGAAAAGAGTGTGGTCCTTACCCATACCGATGTTGTTACCCGGGTGGAATTCAGTACCTCTCTGACGTACGATGATGTTACCAGCCTTGCATGACTGACCACCGTAAATCTTAACGCCTAATCTCTTGCTTGCTGATTCGCGGCCGTTCTTAGAACTACCTACACCTTTCTTATGTGCCATGTCTTCTTACTTTTTTAATGATTAAGC
>JAFYWH010000115.1 GCA_017558175.1 Bacteroidaceae bacterium | reverse complement strand
ATTGCCGTATCATCTGGTAAGGGTGGGGTAGGTAAGTCTACCGTATCGGCCAACTTGGCCGTGGCTTTGGCAAAACTTGGTTACAAGGTGGGTTTGCTCGATGCCGATATCTTTGGTCCTTCTATGCCGAAGATGTTTCAGGTAGAAGATGCCCGTCCGTATGCCGAGCTCATCGATGGTCGCGACTTGATTGTACCGATTGAAAAGTATGGCATCAAGATGCTTTCCATTGGTTTCTTTGTCGATCCTGACCAGCCGACTTTGTGGCGTGGAGGTATGGCAAGCAATGCCTTAAAGCAGCTCATTGGCGATGCCAATTGGGGCGACTTGGATTACTTTATCCTCGACACTCCTCCGGGAACCAGCGATATTCACTTGACATTGGTACAGACGTTGGCCATTACGGGTGCCGTGATTGTCAGCACTCCTCAACAGGTAGCGTTGGCCGATGCACGCAAGGGTATCAACATGTATACCAACGACAAGGTGAATGTACCTATCCTCGGTTTGGTGGAAAACATGTCGTGGTTCACTCCAGCCGAATTGCCGGAAAACAAGTACTACCTCTTCGGCAAGGAAGGTGCCAAGCAGTTGGCCGAACAGATGAATGTTCCTTTGCTCGGTCAGATTCCTATCGTGCAGAGCATCTGCGAGAATGGCGACAAGGGTACACCGGCTGCTCTCGACGAAGATACCATCACTGGTCGTGCTTTCTTGGCCTTGGCAGAAAATGTGGTGAAGCAAACCGAGCTTCGCAATGCTAACCAAGAGGCTACACGCATAGTGGAATTGAAGAAATAAGTTCAATTTCCGTTGTCATGGTTGTCAGTGGTATGTCAACTGGTTCATATTCAGCGACTTCTTATGACAACCAACTCAAAATTTTATCGTCATGGTTGTCATGCTCCTTTTTCTGACAACCATGACGATTGTTTTTACCCTTGGTTGTCATAGGAACTTGTTGTAGATCAGTACTTTACTATGTACTGACAACCATGACAACGGAAATCACACTTTTTCTTTTTTTGAGAAGCGTTGGAAACGCTTCGACGTTTGAATAAAAACGCCCTGACGTTTTAAGTCAAACGCCTAAGCGTTTTGGTTAAAATGCTTAGGCGTTTTTGTTTTATCCTTTCGCGGTGTTATCGAATCAGCAATATCACCGGATTATCATCTTCCTTTAGGTTCTTCAACCATTCGGGTTGCTTCTCTACCGGGATGTTCTCGCGGGCTTCTACCAACATGTAAGCCTGATATACAGCTACCCAGCTTCCATCTGTAGAGAGCGTATAGACACAAGTTTCGGGCATGGCTTCATCGGGGTGCTTGAAGTTAAGACCTTTCTTCTGGACTTTCAGCTCACCCGTGCGGAAGTTGTAGATGCCACAACTGGGATGGAGATCGCCTGATTGAGCTTTCCGTCGCATACCTTGAAGATCGTATACTCCCGGGAAAAGGGTGAAGTACACTTGTTCGCCATTGTACAGCACATGGGGCATAAGGTATTTCCCTTCCATGCCACCCGATGTCTCGTATCGTTTGTAACCACCGTAACTACCAAGGTGGAAAGCAGCTGTCGGTTTTTCACGATGCAGGCCTTTCATTTGGAAGAGGGTATCGCAGAACAAGTCCTTGTGGTATAGTTTTCCGTTTGCGCTCAGGTAAGTGTTGTTCTTACGGTTGCCCGATGTCCAGGTTCCGTCTTCGTATTCCTGCATGAAAAACATGCCACCGAATGTTTCGGTTCCTCTGAAAGGCATCAGGAACTTTTGTTTACTATCGTTTCTTTCGTCCAGTGCCAATGAATCTATGCTTATGCCTTCGGGCAGTTGGTAAGCGTAAGCCCGATGGGTGGTGGCGTTGTTGGAAACATTGCAATAAGCATACGCCTTATTGTCGGCAAAGTGAGTTCCGCCCATGTAAAAGTTATTGGGTGGCAAGGTTTGGGTATGCAGGAAATTTCCTTCGTAATCGTAGCATTGGTATTGGGAACCTTTGATAGCGAAGTAGATGCGCTTGGCCTCGGCATCTACCTGTACATCTGTAGAACCGGTGTATTCTCCCGGTCCTTGTCCTATACGACCGATGTTGCGGAGGAATTTTCCGGTGGAGCGGTCGAAGCAAAGGAGGGGTCGGCCAAGTTCGCCCACGAAGATGTATTCGTCGGTTACGGTCAAGCCCGATTGCGATTCCAGCTTCACCAACGATTCGTCTAAGGTTTCAAGAGGAATATAAGTCAGCTTCTCGCCCAAGTCGGTGAGCCAGAGCTCTTGTGGATTCTGGAAGGCGCTTTCCACATCGATGGTGGCCAGTTCGTCTTTATTCTGTGAGCTTCCACCTCCGCAAGCGGATAGGAGCAAGCTGATACTGATAGATAGGGAAATGTTTTTCATGGTATTATGATTTTAATTATTTCGTAATTCAAACTTCTGGAAACGAAGCACATCGTCGCTGTAGTCTTCTCTCATGAAATGGCTGGCACTGATATACAGTCCGTCTTCACGGATGAAACAGATGTGTGGCACATAGGTGAAAGGAGGAAACTTGGTTTCCCCGATGACATTGAGGTTTTCATCCAGAATGATGATGGTGAATTCCTTCTTGCCATTATGCAATATCTGCATATAGTTCAAGTTGCTTTCCAGTTCCGTTTCCGGATTGGCAAAACGATAGTATACTTTACGATATTTGTCGTAAAGGATGTTTGTATAAGAAGCTACTTCGCAAGTGGCTTTTACTGTTTGGCTGAGGTCTTCCGGTCTCTTCTTGAAGGTGATGGGCGACAGGTATTGGCTGGTAGCAGGTATCTTTTCTACGGAAGCCGTAATTGGGTTGACTTTGTAAAGTTCATCTTCGCAAAAGAAGGAATAAATGAAATGTTTTCCATCGTATGCCATACTATACGACAAGTCGCCCATGTAGTTGCCGTAGTCTTCCGAAGAAATCTTTCCTTGGGGATGCAACATGGGGAATCTTTTCAGCTTTCGGGTCAGCGTGTCGAGTATTACGGCTGTAGGGCTTTCTTCCACCCATCGGTCTGTACCCAGTCTTCGGTTGATGCCTTGAGGTATGTATAGTGACCCGTTGATGAAATGCAATTGTTTGTGTTGCAAATTGGTGTAATAGGTAGGGATGGTCAGTAATCCGTCTTCCGTTTCCGGGTATTCTATTTTTTCTTTGATAACTCCTGTTGTATCTGTCCGGTAAATGACACTATGGGTTATGCCGGGAATATAAATGTGATTGAAGTCTTGCATCAGATAACCATACAGCCCCGGACCAATACCGTTGGGTCCTTCGGCATGGAAGGATGTTTTCTTGACCAACTTGCCCGACAGGAGTTCGTATACCAGCAAGGTACGGGTTTCCCGATTCGGAAAGGTGAGGTACTCCATATCGTCTGTCTCGAATGTATACAGATGATATAGAGGGACACGGGTATCTTCATCAATTTCGTATTCCAAGTATTGCTCTGTAGGTTGCAAGGAATATGATTCCTCCGTTTTTTGCTTGGAGGAACATGCCGATAAGAATAGTAGAACGGATAGCAATAGATAATATTTCATGGAATATTTCATTTGCACTGAAGGCAGAACAAGTCTGCCTTCAGTGTGAGTAATTAGGTATGTTTCTATGGATTATTGTAATCGGAACATTACCGGGAGCGTATACTTCACGCGTACAGCTTGACCGCGTTGCTTGCCTGGTATCCAGTTTGGCATAGCAGAAACCACACGGAGAGCTTCCTTGTCCAAATCCGGGTCAATGCCTCGTGCTACAGAAGCTTCGGAGATGGAACCATCGCGATTAACCACGAATTGGATAATTACACGGCCTTGAACTCCCTTTTCCATGGCGGTAGCAGGATACTTGACGTTCTTGCCTAACCACTTCATGCATTCGGCCATGCCACCCGGGAATTCCGGCATTTCTTGTACTACTTGGAAAATGGTGTTTTCATCCACTTTCGCTTCAGTCTGAGTGTCAGCTTCCTTTGGGGTAGCTGTTTCCTTCTTGTCAGCATCTCCATCCAATCTGAACATCACCGGAAGAGTATACATCACATTCACAGCTTCTCCCTTTTGCTTGCCCGGTTTCCACTTTGGCATGCTGGAAACCACGCGAAGTGCTTCTGAATCCAGTAGCGGGTCAATGCCTCTGGCAATCTTTGTATCGGCAATGTATCCTTCCTTGGTTACAACCATTTGTACAATGACTCTGCCTTGGATGCCTTTTTCAATGGCTTCGGTAGGGTATTTTACGTTAGCTGCCAAGTACTTCATGCATTCTCCCATGCCTCCCACGAATTCCGGCATTTCTTCCACCACCCGGAACACTTCGCCTTCTACGGCTCTGGATTCTATGGCTTCGGTGTTGGCTTCTTGGTTTTCAGTAGAAGTACAACTGATGTTGCTGGCAATGAGTAGAGCGGCTGCCAACGGTGCAAACAAGGCGTATTTGATACGTCCTGCTGTGCGGGTTCTTTTCTTGTTCATCATAATAATACGATTTTTGATTTGTGATACATTAAAATTATTGTATAAACCGGTTTTGCTATGGGTATGTGCAAGTCCCAACAAGTGATATTGGTATTGCTTGCTATCTTCCATTGTTTCTGTAACCTTGTTGTCGGCCAAGTATTCCAGGTTCAGGCGGATTTCGCCCTTCAGTAACCACGAGAATGGGTTGAACCAGCAGACGATGTTCACGATTTCGCTCACAATTACATCCACCGAGTGCCATTGGCGGGCGTGTGTCTGCTCGTGCATCAGAATCTCTTCCCGACTGTCTTCCTCCAGTTGGGGCAGATAGAGGAATATCCATCCGAAGAAGGAGAACGGGTTGAACTCCGAAGGGAGGCTGATGATGCGTTGGCCGTTCAGGTAAGCCACCTGTCCTTTCCATCGGATGCGACAAATGCTGACGAGTTGGATAATGAAGCGGAGGCTCATCACCATAACACCTATATAATAAAGGTAGGTGCAGAGGGTCAGCAAGTCGGGGCGTTGTGGAGCCTCGTATGCCATAGGGGCAGTAGCCGTAACTTCTTCGGTATTCATCAATACGGTATAATAATCTGCCAGTTCATAGATGGCCGGTTGTTCCATTACCCAATCTTGAATATCGAATAAAGGGTAAAGGAAAGAGATGCCCAAGAAGCTGAGCAAGGCGAACCGACGCCACAAGAAGAAGGTGTCGCGCTGGCAAAAGAGTTTGTAGAAAGCATAGAACAGGGCAATGCCTGCATTCACTTTCAGCAGATAAATCCAATCGAGTGCCATAGATGTAGGTGTTTGGGTT
>JAFYWH010000114.1 GCA_017558175.1 Bacteroidaceae bacterium | reverse complement strand
CAGAGTCCCACAGAGTTATTAATTAAAAAACTCAGTGAAACTCCGTGTTACTCAGTGGTGAAAATAAAAAATAAGAAACATGAAATTATTATTATTAGGTTCAGGCGGTCGTGAACACGCCTTAGCTTGGAAGATTGCTCAAAGCCCAAAAATAGAAAAATTATATATCGCTCCAGGTAATGCCGGTACTCGCAATGTAGGCGAAAACGTAGCCATTAAGGCCGACGATTTCGAAGCTATCAAGACATTCGTTTTGGGAAATGGCGTGAACATGGTTGTAGTAGGTCCGGAAGACCCGTTGGTGAAGGGTGTATACAACTTCTTCAAGGAAGACGAAGCCTTGAAGAACATCCCGGTTATCGGTCCATCGCGTGCAGGTGCCGTATTGGAAGGTAGCAAGGAATTCGCTAAGGAATTCATGATGCGCCACAACATCCCGACAGCTGGTTACAAGAGCATCACAGCCGATAACTTGGAAGAAGGCTTGGCTTTCCTCGAAACATTGGAAGCTCCGTACGTACTGAAGGCCGACGGTCTTTGTGCTGGTAAGGGTGTATTGATTCTCCCTACATTGGAAGAAGCCAAGAAGGAATTGAAGGAAATGCTCGGTGGTATGTTCGGTAATGCATCGGCTACTGTAGTGATTGAAGAATTCCTCAGCGGTATCGAATGTTCGGTATTCGTATTGACAGACGGTAAGAACTACAAGATTCTTCCGGAAGCAAAGGACTACAAGCGCATTGGCGAAGGCGACAAGGGCTTGAACACTGGTGGTATGGGTAGTATCTCTCCTGTTCCATTCGCAACTAAGGAATGGATGCAGAAGGTAGAAGACCGAATCATCCGTCCTACAGTAGAAGGCTTGGCTGAAGAAGGTATCGAATACAAGGGCTTCATTTTCTTCGGATTGATCAATGTGAAGGGTGAACCGATGGTGATTGAATACAATGTACGCATGGGCGACCCTGAAACAGAAAGCGTAATGCTCCGCATCAAGAGCGACTTGGTTGAGTTGTTCGAAGGCGTAGCAGCAGGCAACCTCAACGAAAAGACATTGGAAATCGACGAACGTGCTGCCGTATGTGTAATGCTCGTTTCAGGCGGTTATCCGGAAGCATACGACAAGGGCTTTGCCATCAGCGGTTTGGACGAAGTGAAGGACAGCATCGTGTTCCACGCAGGTACAGCCGTGAAGGATGGAGAAGTGGTAACAGCTGGTGGTCGTGTCATCGCAGTCAGCTCGTATGGTGCTAACAAGGAAGAAGCTTTGGCACAATCGTTTGCCGGTGCACAAACCATCAATTTCGAAAAGAAGTATTTCCGTTCGGACATTGGTTTTGACCTCTAATTAACTGAAAATGAATCTGAACAGATTTCAAATACAAGTGGCAACGGGAAGGTTTACCCTTCCCGTTGTTGTCATTGTCTGTTTGCTTGGATGGGGTATCTCCCTTCGGGAATGGAGTGAATTGGCAAGCATGGCTATTATTGGCTTAATCGGTTATGTGATGATTGAAGCCAATACAACCTTTACCCTGATTCGTACACGCACTTCATTGCCTGTAAGTATCTATGGATGGATGGCTACTGCCTTGTTCTTTCTTCATCCGATGGAATGGAGCAACCTGATTCCATTGATTTTCATTTTATCCGTTTTCCAACTATTCCGTAGTTACGAATCTTCTTCGCCTACGAACCCCATTTATCATACCTTCCTGTTCATCGGATTGGGAAGTTTGATATTCCCTCAAATCATCTATTTCGTTCCGCTTTTCTGGGGAAGCATGATTCCTTTCCGTGCCATGAGCGGAAGAAGCTTCTTGGCAAGTCTGCTTGGGGTTATCACGCCTTATTGGTTCTTGTTCGGTTATGCCTTTTTGTACGACAAGATGGAGCTTTTCTGGAAGCCAATTCAGGAAATGACTCACTTCTATCCGATGGCCTATAACCAACTGACACTCCCGGAACTTATATCTTGGGGAATCATTACACTCCTATTGATAATCAGCAGTATCCATTATGGATATGCAGCATATATGGACAAGACCCGCACCCGAATTTATCATTCGTTCGTGGCCTTTGCCGGATTTTGGGCAACCTTGTTCAGCATTTTGCAACCTGTACATTTGCAGGAACTGATGCCTATACAACTTATCTGTATGGCCTTTCTGAGCGGTCATTTGTTTAGTTTAACACGAAACCGCTTCTCGGGAATACTTTTCATTGTTATCTTTGCAGTTTTCATTCTTTTAATGATATTCAATCTATGGATGCAATACTTCAATTCCTGATAGACTGGGGGTATGTGGGACTCTTCATCGGTTCTTTCGTGGCCGGAAGTGTCATTCCTTTCAGCTCGGAAGCTGTGCTTTTAGCATGTATCGGTCCGTTGGGACTTGATCCGATGCTTTGTACCCTATCGGCTACGGCAGGTAATGTAGCCGGTGGCATGACATGCTACTGGATGGGACATCTCGGAAATATGGTATGGATAGAAAAATACTTCCACGTAAAGAAGGAAAAGATAGAACGCGCCGAACGGTTCGTTCATGGTAGAGGAGCCTGGATGGCTTTCTTCGCCTTTATCCCCATCTTGGGAAGTGCCATCTCCATTGTACTGGGTATGATGCGTGCCAACATCTGGATCGTTATCCTTGCTATGACTATCGGAAAAATTCTCCGCTACCTTTTATTGGTATGGGGAGTGATGGGTGCTGCATCCCTAATCTAAACATTGAAGCTTATGAATATAGAACAAACTGCCGACGGAAGCCGTACGCTCTATGTACCGGAACTGGATGAACATTATCATTCGGTGAAAGGTGCTTTGACCGAATCGCAACATATTTTCATCGATATGGGGCTGAAACATTGCCCTTTGAATGCTCCCCGAATCCTGGAAATTGGCTTGGGAACAGGCTTGAACTGCTTCCTTACCTTGCTGACTGCCGAGGAAGAGAAACGACACATCCACTATACGGGTATCGAACGCTTCCCGCTTAATATGGAAGTGATTCGCCAGTTGGATTACCCTTCTTTGATTGGACGTGGCCATGAGGAGGATTATTTCCATATCCACCAAACCCCATGGGAAGAAGATGCGGTGCTTTCGCCTTGGTTCACGCTCCATAAAATAGAAGGTGACTTTACAAACTATACCTTCAACCAAGGTTATGACATCATCTATTTCGATGCCTTTGCTCCTGAAAAGCAACCGGAAATGTGGAATCAAGCTCTCTTCGACGGACTATATAATGTGCTAAACAAAGGTGGCATCTTGACTACTTATTGTGCCAAAGGAGTGGTGCGCCGAATGTTGCAAGCAGCTGGATTCATCGTAGAACGATTGCCGGGCCCTCCGGGAGGAAAAAGAGAAATTTTACGAGCTACAAAACAACATATATAATAAGGAATGAACAGCATCATTCAAATCAATGGACTAAGTGCCGGTTACGAAGAAAAGAACGTACTCAGTCAGGTAGACTTGACGGTGTATGAACGCGATTTCTTGGGTATCATCGGTCCGAATGGAGGCGGAAAGACCACCCTTATCAAATGTATTTTGGGGCTTCATCGGCCCAATGAAGGGACAATCCGTTTCTATAAGGAAGGGAAACAGGTGCCCGAAATCAACATGGGATATCTGCCTCAATACAATACCATCGACCGGAAATTTCCTATCTCGGTATACGAAGTGGTGCTCTCCGGCCTCAGCAAACAGAAAAGCTTGTGGAGCCGATACAATGACAAGCATCATGAACAAGCCCGCCGAATTATTGCCCGCATGGGATTGGAAGGTTTGGAAAAACGATCTATCGGCGAACTAAGTGGAGGCCAATTGCAACGTGCCCTATTGGGTCGTGCATTGGTTTCGAATCCGGAAGTGGTGATTTTGGATGAGCCAAACACTTACATCGACAAACGATTCGAAGCTAAGCTATACTCCTTGTTGGAAGAAATCAATCGCGAACGTGCCATCATCTTGGTGAGCCACGACATCGGTACGGTACTGAAGAATGTGAAAACTATTGCTTGTGTGAATGAAACAGTTCATTATCATCCGCATACCGAAGTGCCCTCCGAATGGTTGGAAGAGCATTTCGGATGCCCTATCGAGATGTTGGGACACGGCCATTTTCCACATCGAGTTTTGAAATGCCACCATTAAGAAACATCAGTTTGAGACAACGAAAGTCATGAAAAAGCTTTTATATATCCTTACATTAATCTTTTTATGCGCTTGTGGTAGCACCACACAAAAGAGTGACAAACCAACCATTACCGTCACCCTCGAACCGCTCCGTTATTTTGCCGAAGCCATAGCCGGAGAGCATTACGATGTGGTGAGTATGGTGCCGAAAGGAAGCAGTCCGGAAAGCTACGACCCTACCCCTCAGCAATTGGTAGCCTTGAGTCGTAGTGAGGCTTACTTGCGCATCGGATATATCGGTTTTGAACAAGCTTGGATGAAGAAATTGGAAGCCAATGCACCGGATATGAAGGTGTTCGACACTTCGCAAGGAGTGGACCTGATCCGAGGTGAAGGACATTGGCATGGCAATCATTTCCACGAAGGTGGTGTAGAGCCACACATTTGGAACAGCACTCGAAATGCCATCATCATAGCCGAGAATATCTATGGTGCCCTTTGCGAACTCGATGCTACCCATCAGGAGGATTACAAGAATCGTTTAGACGTTTTAAAGGAAACCATTCGACGCACCGATGAAAACGTCCGCACGTTTTTGGAAAACGCCGACAGCACTTTCTTGATTTATCATCCGGCGCTCAGCTATTTCGCTCGAGATTATGGCTTAAAGCAGATTAGCATCGAAGAGGGTGGCAAGGAACCTTCACCTGCTTATTTAAAGCATCTGATAGAATTGTGCCGACAGGAAAAGGCTCATGTCATCTTCGTTCAGCAAGAGTTTGACCAACGAAATGCCCAACTCATCGCTGATGAATTGGGCATAGAAGTCGTTACAATCAACCCTTTGAGTTATGATTGGGATGAAGAAATGATTCGGGTGGCTAACGCCTTGAAACATTAGATTACTCCACGCACTCTATCGTCGAAAGCAGAAAGGGCAGCCTTTGCACCTTCGCCCATGGCAATGATAATCTGCTTGTAAGGCACAGAAGAAACATCGCCAGCAGCATAAACACCCGGCACATTCGTACGACAATGAGCATCGATCACGATTTCGCCGATACGGGTCATTTCCAATTCGCCGGCAAAAGGCTGGCTATTGGCACTCAAACCAATCTGTACGAACACTCCGTCGAGAGGCAATTGATGCTCCTCACCAGTCGTGCGGTTCTTCAATTGGAGAGCCGTTACCTTTTCTCCATTACCTTGAACTTCAATCGTTTGTGTAGCAGTCAGGATATTTACATTTGGTAAGCTCTTGGCCTTGTCTTGCAATACTTGGTCGGCTTTGAGTGTTTCCATAAATTCAATAACCGTTACTTTCTTGCAGATACCTGCCAAGTCGATAGCAGCTTCGATACCCGAGTTACCACCTCCTACTACAGCCACTTCCTTACCTGCATAGAACGGACCATCGCAATGCGGACAGAATGCCACTCCACGACCGATGTATTCGGCTTCACCCGGCACATTCAAGCGTCTCCATCCGGCACCTGTGGCAATAATCACCGCTGGTGCAGCAAATACTTCATTACCCTTCACCTTGACTTGCTTTTCCTTTCCTTGAAAGTCAGTCGATTCAATTCGACGGTTCTCGAATAACTCTATCGGATAGTGTGTGAGGTGTGTACGCAAGTTGTTTGCCAACTCGCTTCCAGTAGTATAAGGTACAGAAATCAGATTCTCGATACCCACGGTTTCCTTCACCTGACCACCGATACGTTCGGCTACCATAGCTACCTTCAACCCCTTACGAGCCGAATAGATAGCAGCCGATGCTCCGGCAGGACCTCCACCGAGTACTAATACATCGAAGTTACGATGAATTGGAGTATTGTCTTCATTTCCTTCCTCGGAAACAGACGGATAAACCGCTTCCAATTTTTCCAACAATTCACCCATAGAACCACGCCCCACATGAATCATCTTTCCTTCGGAGAACACAGCAGGAACAGCTTGTACACCAAGTTTATCCACTTCCGATTGGAAGAGAGCACCATCCACCATTTCGTGACGGATGCATGGATTAAGCAAAGCAAAGATGTTGAGAGTCTGCACCACATCCGGACAATTGGTACAAGTGAGCGAAACATAAGTCTGCAGACGGATGTCTCCCTTCAAAGCACGGATGCGACGGGCAATGCCTTCATCGGGCAGGTTCTTACCCTTTCCGTCGGCATTGAGAACAGCCAAAAGCAAAGAGGTGAATTCGTGACCATTCGGAATACCACGGAAGGTTACGCCTGTTTCTTCACCGTTCTTTAAAATGGTAAAGGAAAGCGCATCGCCATCTACTTCGTGCTTCTCTACACTCAGACGAGGTGAGGTTGTTGCAAAATCGTTCAGGAACTCTATCAGCCCACTGGCCTCCTCGCGCAGAGGAGAAAGGCTGATACGGAATGTATAATCGGCTTCCAGATTGCGGAAGATTTCAGTTACTTGTTGGAGGATAGAGGTATCGAGCATAATAATTTTTATTTATAGTTATATTCCACTTGTGAAGGAAGTAAAAGGGGATGTATCATTAGCTTTAAATTCTTTCCATGCGGATGTTACATCCCCCTGCCCCCTTCATAAGGGGGATCTTTCTTATTCTTAGATTTTACCTACAAGGTCAATGCTTGGCTTCAAAGTTTCAGCGCCTTGCTTCCACTTGGCTGGGCACACTTCACCCGGATGATTAGCCACGAAGATAGCAGCTTCTACCTTGCGAACCAATTCGTCTGCATTACGACCGATGCTGTTGTCTTGGATTTCGGCGATCTTGATCTTGCCTTCCGGATTTACAAGGAAAGTACCGCGATAAGCCATACCATCTTCTTCAATCATTACACCGAAGCCACGACTGAGGACGCCTGTCGGGTCGGCCAACATTGGATAATTGATCTTGCGGATGCTTTCAGATGCATCGTGCCATGCCTTGTGTACAAAGTGAGAGTCAGTGCTTACTGAATATACTTCCACGCCGAGCGATTGAAGCTTTTCGTACTTTTCGGCCAAGTCAACCAATTCGGTTGGACAAACAAAAGTGAAGTCTGCTGGGTAGAAGAAGAAGATAGCCCACTTACCTTTTACATCTTCAGAAGATACTGTAGTGAAGTTACCGTTGTGATATGCCTGTACTTTGAATTCAGGAAGCTGAGAGTTGATAATTGATGTCATAATCGTTTTCTTGTTTTAATCGTTATTACTAGTTTTTCTTTCTTTCGTGCTACAAAAGTATAGCAAAAATCACGACTAAAACAAGAAAACCGATTGAATGGTTTTATAGGGGTATAGATGGTTTCTATAAGGGTTGTTAAAGCTTTGATTATCAAACCAAAACCTGTCCTGCACCAAGCTTTAGCATTGTTTTCGGAACGGATGCCTGGATTTCGCTAACCACCATTTCCAACAACTTCTTGCGGATAAAGTTCTTATTGGTAATCAGAATCAGCTGGCGGGTAGGAACCGGGATAGCAAACGGACGCACCAATTCCTTTTGCGGTTCGCTCAACTGCATCTCTGCCAGTTCAGGAATGAAGGTGATGCCCTTTCCGCTCTCTACCATTCGCATGAAGGTTTCCATGCTACCCAAGTTGTATGCCAACCGGCTGCTCTGCGATGACTTCATCTGGCAGAAACGAACCATTTGGTCGCGGAAGCAATGCCCTTCATCCAACAACCAGAGATCACGGCTACCGGCCACATCCGATGTGCGGATTACCTCTTTATTATATAACACATCCTCACGAGACACATAACCCACATACTTCTCATAGAAAAGATGAGTCTGCTCGTATTCCTCCAAACCTTCGATGGTAGCCAAGATACCGGCATCGATATCGCCTTGCAATAAAGCTTCCTTTATCTCGTGTGTCTTCATTTCGCGCACCCGGATGTCCGAATTCGGATATTTCTTCATCAGTTGCGGGAAGAAACGAGGAAGCAGATACGGAGCAATGGTAGGCAAGATACCGATGCGGAACACACCACCCAACGATTGCTTTTCTTCCAATACAATATCCTTGATGCTATCGGCCTGCGCCAAAACTTCCCGAGCCTGAAGAATCACCCGCTCACCTACCGATGTAGGAACAATAGGCTGACGATTACGGTCGAAAAGCTTCGCACCTATTTCTTCTTCCAGCTTGCCAATCATGGCACTCAGTGTAGGCTGGGTAACATTGCAAGCATCGGCTGCCCGTCCGAAATGTCCATGACGAGCTACGGCCATTATATATTCCAATTGTTGTAGAGTCATATAGTAGAATCAATTTATAGTTACCGCAAAAATATTCATTTTAATTTATAATACAAATAAAATCCTTATATTTGTCACAAAACTAGAAAAACACTTTACATATGAAAAAGAACCTCATTCTTTCCCTGCTTATGGCAGGTGCGGCCTCCGTCTCTCAAGCAGATGAAGCCCGACTCCTACGCTTCCCTGCTACCAATGGCCAGGAAGTAGTTTTTACCTATGCCGGCGACCTTTATAAAGCTCCTCTTGCTGGGGGTGAAGCCCAACGACTTACTTCACACATCGGTTACGAAATGTTCGCCCGCTTTTCTCCGGACGGCAAGTCTATTGCCTTCACCGGTCAATACGATGGCAATACCGAAGTATTCCTCATGCCGAAAGATGGCGGACAACCGGAACGATTGACTTATACCTCTACCAATAGCCGCGACGACTTGGGCGACCGTATGGGTCCGAACAACATCGTGATGACTTGGACAAAAGATGGCAAAGGCATTGTTTACCGCAACCGCATCAACGACAGCTTCCAAGGCAAGCTTTGGACTGTGAGCAAAGAAGGCGGTATGCCAGAAGTTATGCCACTTCCGGAAGGTGGATTCTGTAGTTATTCGCCAGACGGAAAGAAGTTGGCTTACAACCGAGTGATGCGTGAATTCCGTACTTGGAAATACTATAAAGGTGGTATGGCCGATGATATTTGGGTATACGATCCGGCATCGAAGAAGGTAGAAAACATCACCAACAACGTGTCGCAAGACATTATCCCGATGTGGATTGGCGATGAAATCTTCTACATCAGCGACCGAGATATGACCATGAACCTTTTCGTTTACAACACCAAGACCAAGCAAACCGAAAAGGTAACCAACTACAAGGACTACGATATCAAGTTCCCAAGCTCAGACGGTAACATCATTGTGTACGAACAAGCCGGATACTTGTACAAGTTCGACCCGAAGACCCGCCAAAGCACCAAAATCAACATCAGCTTGGGTGGCGAGAATGTCTATGCCCGCAAGGAAATGAAGAACGTAGCCAATAAGGTGACTGCTTCCAGCATTTCTGGCGATGGCAAGCGTTTGGCCATTACTGCCCGTGGCGAAGTGTTCAATGTACCGGCCGACAAGGGTGTAACCCGCAACATTACCCGCACTCCGGGTGCTAATGAACGCGGTGCCAAGTTCAGCCCGGATAGCAAGTACATTGCCTATATCAGCGACCGCACCGGAGAAACCGAAATCTGGTTGCAAGGCGAAGATGGCGAACCTATCCAGCTTACCAAGAACAACGACACATACATCCGCCAATTGATGTGGAGTCCGGACGGCAAGAAGATTCTTTATACTGACCGTCAGAACCGTATTGTGGAAGTAGATGTAGCTTCGAAAACCAAGCGCACCGTGATGCAGAACCCTGGTGGTGAGTTCCGTGGCGTAAGCTATTCTGAAGATAGCCAATGGATTACATACACCAAGAGTGCAGCCAACAATATGGGTGTAGTTTATGTCTACAACCTCAATACCAAACAAGAAATTGCCGTAACCGAAGACTGGTACGACTCTTCATCGCCGGTATTCAGTACCGATGGCAAGTATCTTATCTTTACATCGGCTCGCGATTTCAATCCTACTTATGGTCAATTGGAATGGAACCATACTTACAACCGCATGAATGGTGTATACATGGCTATGCTTGCCAAGGACACTCCATCTCCATTGCTCCCGTCGGATGGTGCAGCAGATGCTCCTAAGAAGGACGAAAAGGCTACTCCTGCTGCCATGAAGGTAGATGCAGACGGTATCTTCGGACGAATCATCAAGCTTCCTTTGCCGGCAGGTTCCTACCGCAACTTCTTCTGCGATGGCAAGAAGGTATATTATGGTAGCGGACGCGACACTCGTGCATTCGACTTGAAGACTCAGAAAGACGATGTTGTAGCTGCAGGTGCATCGTTCAATGTCACTCCGGGTAGCAAGAAAGCCATTTTCTCTTCAAGAGGTCAAATCTATGTAAGCGATTTCCCAACCGGAAAGGTTAACTTGAAGGATGCCGTAAACTTGAAAGATATGGTGGCTCCGGTAGACTATGCTGAAGAATGGGCACAGATTTATGATGAAGTATGGCGTGCATTCCGCGATGGTTTCTACTTGGAAAACATGCACGGAATCGATTGGAAGGCCATCAAGAAGAAATACGAAGTATTGGTTCCACATGCCAAGACTCGCCTCGACTTGAACTATATCATTGGCGAAATGATTGGCGAAGTGGGTTGTGGTCATGCTTATGTGAATCCGGGTGAAATGCCATCGCCGGAACGTATCCCGATGGGCTTGCTCGGCGCTGAATTGAGCCAGCACAAGAGTGGTTTCTACCGCATCGACAAGATTATCCCAGGTGCTGTTTATAGCCAAACACTCCGTTCTCCGCTTACCGAACCGGGTATCGATGTAAAGGAAGGCGAATACATTGTGGCTATCGATGGCATCCCAACCAATAGCGTAAAGAATATTTATGAATTGTTGATTGGCAAGGCAAATGTTCTCACCGAATTGAGCATCAATAGCACCGCATCAGAAAAGGGTGCCCGCAAGGTAGTCATCAGCCCTATCGACAACGAAGCTCCGCTTTACCACTACAATTGGGTGCAAGACAATATCAAGAAGGTAGAAAAGGCAACCAATGGTCGTGTAGGTTACATCTACATCCCTGATATGGGACCGGAAGGCTTGAACGAATTTGCCCGTTACTTCTATCCGCAACTCGACAAGGAAGCCTTGATTATAGACGACCGTGCCAACGGTGGTGGTAATGTATCGCCAATGATTATCGAACGCTTGTTGCGCCAGGTATATCGCATGACTATGTATCGTGGTCGCGACACCAACGGAACTATTCCAGATGCCACTCACCATGGTCCGAAGGTATTGCTCGTGAACAAGTATTCGGCTTCGGATGGCGACCTCTTCCCATGGAGTTTCAAGGCCAACAACTTGGGTACAGTCATCGGTACTCGCACTTGGGGTGGTATCGTAGGTATCAGTGGTTCATTGCCTTACATGGATGGAACCGATGTCCGCGTGCCATTCTTCACCAACTTCGATGCCAAGACTGGCCAATGGATTGTGGAAAACCATGGTGTGGATCCGGACATCTTGATTGACAATGACCCAATCAAGGAACAGGCCGGCGAAGACGAACAGTTGAACAAGGCTATCGAAGTGGCTCTCGAACAACTCAAGAACCGCAAGCCATTGCCTAAAACTCCAGCTCCTCGTACCATGAAGGATTTGGGATGGTAATCCTTCATCAATAAAATTTCCCCTCTTGAGAGGGGCTAGGGGTGTGTTAGTATACATCAACTTAATGTGTGTCACACACCCCCTGCCCCCTCTCAAGAGGAGAAATTGTTTTATCCCACCTGCTTCAACTCAGTCGTTTCAACCTCAGCAACAGGCTTCACCGACCTGCCCACATATACCACTTCATATACACTACCCATATTCGTACGACTCTTCTTGGCCCCGATGTGGCAAAGCACCTTGCCGAACTGGCGGACATTCGCCCCTCTCATCAAAGCCGGATAACGCTTCTGAAGCATGTCGAAGATGCTCGATGCAGTCATCTTTACAAATGGCTCGCCATCCTTCGGCAATCGGAACACCTTGAAGAATACCTCCTCTTCGGTAGATTGCTTGTAGAAATCCTGGTTGTTTTCCTGAATTTCCAGTTCTTCTTCCTTGGTAAGCCAATAACGCTTGCCGTCCTCCAGCTCCTTCTTTAGCTGGGCATAGAGCTGAGGATAGTCAATCGGCGAACAATCAATCGGTTTCTCTACTTCGATGCAGAGGAAACGACGGCTTCCTGTCTCGTCAGTCAGTAACGATTTTTCATTGCTTGTGCCGATGAAGGAAGCGATTCTTGGCAAGTCGCTATAGTATGCCTTGAAGCACTTTCGGTAGTTCACCTTCTTCATCTGCATCAAGTTCTTCAGGATGGTCATCATGCGTTCGTTGTATTGATTGAACTCATCCATGTTGATGAGGCCGAAGGTCGAAATCTTCTGCTCGCATCCGCTGGTGGAGGTGATGGCGAACTTGTCCGTATAGTAAGGACGGAGTTCTTCCGGCAAGAGGATGGAACAGAAAGTCGACTTGCACATTCCCTGCTCCGTGCTGATCAGGATAGGAGCAAGCGCATTGGCACAACGGGCCGGATAGCCCAACCATTGGGCCACCATGCCCAGCATCCATCGATGGAAACCGTTGATCCACATCGCTTTACCCGACACTCGGGCTGCCAATGTAGTGACACGGTCGGTGCCATCCCATTCGGGAAGCCCATCGATATAATCCTTAAAAGGGTGGTGAGTAGGGATTCGTTCGGAGAAGAGGAAGCGCTTTACATCCGCATCCTTGCAGTCCACTCCGTCCATCATAGCCTCAAAGCTGAGGGTGTTCATCATTCGTTTGTCTATCATTCGATAGGTGTTCGTGTTCTTCGGTTTGCATTCCGGCATGTCTGTCAAGACATTGTAGCGGAAGTCGAAGTTTTCATTAAGGAAGATCTGAAGATCATTCAATTTTGGGTTGGCACCCATGACTGTTTCGGTTGTGTTTTGCATTAAAGATAGTTTTTGGTTTCGATGGCAAATATACGAAACGGCAAACCCGCTTGTCAAGTGTTTGGGATATTATTTTTCAAGAAAACGCCGAAGAATTTGAAGAAAAACGCCTTGATGTTTTTTAAAAACTTCAAGGCGTTTTTCGTTTACCTCCATTCCAAAATTTTTTCAAGGTTCGAAAACTCATTGCACTCATTGCACGGGTATTGCAATTCATTGATTTTCAACACTTCCCAGTGTAATGACAAGCAAAAATGCCATGTCACTGATGTCACTTTTACAATCGAGTGACATCAGTGGCATGAGAAAAACAAGCACATTGCACTGGGGAGTGTTGATATTCAGGGTTTTATGATATCCGTGCAATGAGTGCAATGAGAAATCTAATCCAATAAACTCAAATCAATATCAGGAACTATAATCTCCGTAAGTTTATCCTTTATAAGAAATCCCATATAAAGAGGTATGGTAAGTATCTCCTCTTCGCGTCCTACATTATATTTTCCAAGTTTAATGGCATTATTGACATGATATACGCTTTTGTTCTTCAAAACTGTTTTTAAGCTTTTTGCTTTGCCTGATTTCGCCTTGACTTCAAGTATTACGCATTCGCCTTTGTATCGCACAAGGAAATCCAATTCAAGGCCACTATCTTTTTGGAAATAGTATAATTTTTGTCCAGACTTGCAGAGAAAATCCGCCATAAGATTTTCAAATATGGCACCTTTATATCCTAGAAGATTACCTTTTAGAATATCCGCCTGAGTACCATAATCAAGCATAGCCACAAGAAGTCCGATATCTGCGGTATACAACTTAAAGCAGTCCTTAATAGAATTACCCTCAAGAGGCAACTCCGTAATCTGCGTATTGTAACATCTCTGAACTAATCCGGCATCCTCAAGCCATTGGATACTACCTATATATTGAGACGACCGACCGCCTTTTCGCACCACGGAATATTGGAATTTTTTATTTTCTTTGGCTAATTGTTTGGGAATTGATTCAAAGCACTCACGAATTCTTGATTTGTCTGCATCCTCTGCATATTTAACCATATCCTCCTCGTATCCGGCTATAAGGTTGCGTTGTACTTTGTATGTGAGTTCAATATTTTTAGTTTCAAGGAATGTATTCACTACCTCCGGCAAACCTCCAACTATGACATATCTGTACAGCAATTCCATCATAACCTTGTGAATACCCTCGGGAACTATTGTCTCACTTTCAAAACACGACTTCACTGAATCAATAACCCTATCGTTGATTCCATTTGCCCACAAAAACTCCTCAAAATCCAAAGGATACATTTCGACCACCGTCTCATATCCAACAGGGATAGAGTCTTGGCCGTCCTCCATTTTCTTCTCACTTCTACCATATCCCCTTACACCCAAAAGAGAACCAGTCGCAATAACATCATAACGACCATCTATTTGGAACGACTTTAAAGCAGTTCGGGCCTCTCTGCACTCTTGAATCTCATCAAGGATAATGCAAGTTTTACCCTTAATAAAACGACTGTCAGGAATCAAGGCTGATAAATTGAGAGTAATGGTATCAACATCGATATTGCCAGCAAAAGCTGACTTTTTATCTGGTTCGAGAATAAAGTTCATATAAACTACATTCTCGTAATTCTCTCTCGCAAATTTCTGAACAATGTATGTTTTTCCGCATTGGCGGATACCTTTTATCACAAGTGGCTTTTTAGATTCAGTGTTCTTCCACTCCACCAAAATCGACTCAATTTTTCTTTTAAGCATCGTTCTTATTATTTATTCACTGGCAAATCTACACTTTTTCCAACGAAAAAACAAAATACTAATACACTTTTTCCAACGAAAAATATCAAACCTATACACTTTTCCAAACGAATAAGAAAAATCGAGTGACATCAGTGAAATGAGGAAAACAAGCACATTACACTGGGGAGTGTTGATATACAGCGGATTATGACAACCGTGCAATGAGTGCAATGAGATTTTGAAAGTAAATTACTTCTGCATTAGTCTTTCAATCCTTTCATCAATGAGTTTCTTATATCTATCCTTCAATGAATCTGAAAGAAATGAATTATCTATTAGTTCTGCCCATTTATATTGATTCTTTCATTGCTGTCCGGAGAAATTTTACCATAAAGTAAGTTGCCTGTTTGAGTCGTCCTCCGGAGCATTAACCGGCTCATCAGGTTTGTTATAAAAGTCTCGGATGTCACCTTTTTTGAAGAGGATTTGTCCGATAGAGTTT
>JAFYWH010000113.1 GCA_017558175.1 Bacteroidaceae bacterium | reverse complement strand
GACATCCCCCTGGCCCCCTTCACAAGGGGGATTTATATATAATTGTAATTTAACTAAAAACTATGGACGTAAAACAATATTTGACTGAATGGTCTGAATGTTACCGCAAGGACTTTGTGGAAAACATCATGCCTTTCTGGATGAAGAACGGTTTGGACCGCAAGCATGGTGGTGTATATACTTGCTTGGATCGCGACGGTACATTGATGGATACTACCAAGTCGGTATGGTTCCAGGGCCGTTTCGGCTTCATCGCTGCATACGCATATAATAACATCGAACAGAATCCGGAATGGTTGGCTGCATCAAAGAGCTGTATCGACTTTATCGAAGCTCATTGCTTTGATACTGACGGTCACATGTTCTTCGAAGTGATGGAAGACGGTACCCCGCTCCGTAAGCGTCGTTATGTATTCTCAGAAGGTTTCGCAGCTATTGCTATGTCGGAATATTCTATTGCATCGGGCGACAAGACTTACGCTCAGAAGGCTCTCGACTTGTTCAACCGTATCATGTACATGTTGAATACTCCAGGCTTCTTGGCTCCGAAGTATCTCGATACCATGAAGTCTCAAGGTCACTCAATCACTATGATTTTGGTGAACACAGCTGCCCGTATCCGTGCTGCTATCGATGATCCTGTTTTGACAGAGCAGATTGACCGCTCTATCAAGGCGTTGCGTGAAAACTTCATGCATCCGGAATTCAAGGCGTTGCTTGAAATGGTAGGTCCTAACGGTGAATTCATCGACAATATCAACGGTCGTTTGATTAACCCGGGTCACTGTATTGAAACTGCTTGGTTCATCTTGGAAGAAGCGAAGTATCGCAATTGGGATAAGGACTTGGTGGAAATGGCTACTACTATCCTCGACTGGTCTTGGGACTGGGGTTGGGATGAACAATATGGTGGTATCATCAACTTCCGCGACTGTAAGGGCTTCCCTCAGCAAGACTATTCTCAGGACATGAAGTTCTGGTGGCCGCAGTGTGAAACGATCATTGCTGCTCTCTATGCTTATCAGGCTACAGGTGATGAAAAGTACTTGGAAATGCACAAGAAGATTAGCGACTGGACATACGCTCACTTCCCAGATAAGGAATATCCGGAATGGTATGGCTATTTGCATCGTGACGGTACTGTGGCTCAGCCTGCGAAGGGTAACATCTTCAAGGGTCCGTTCCACATTCCAAGAATGATGATCCGTTGTCACACTTTGTGTAAGGAAATCCTTGGACAATAAAGATAAAAAAGAAAATGTCACTCCGGTTGGGGTGACATTTTCTTTTTGGTAGGTATATAAAATAAAAAAAAGGAAGCCTTTTAAGGTTTCCTTGAATACGTCGGAAAGAGGCGACTCGAACGCCCGACCCCTACGTCCCGAACGTAGTGCGCTACCAACTGCGCTACTTTCCGATCGCTCTTGCAAGTGGTGCCACCAGGAATCGAACCGGGGACACAAGGATTTTCAGTCCTTTGCTCTACCAACTGAGCTATGGCACCATCATTTCTTGTTTGCGGGTGCAAATGTAGGGAGTATTTTTCAAACCGCCAAACATTTCAATGAAAATTTATGTAAAAAGTTTAAAAATGTCACTTTTTAGGTTGAATGATGTCTTGAATAACCAGTCCTGCCAACATGAAACCGAAAATAGCTGTGGTGTGGGCAATGGTTCCGTTGGTATGCACTTTGGCTGCATGCCAATCGTTTTCGGCCAACGTTTCGGTAGTTTCGTGGAAGGTGGCTGCACCTTTGTTTTCCAAGAGTTCTTCGCTATATACGCACTTGAATTTCTTGGCAGGGAACTGCTTGCTCTTCTTGAACTTCTGGCGGAGTGCTTTGGCCAATGGACAGCCTTTCACTTTCCAGAATTCGGCGATGTCAATCTTGAGTGGGTCCATCTTGAGGGCAGCACCCATGGAAGCGAAGAAGGTAGCCTTGGTTTCGCAAGCCCGGCGAATGAGCAATACCTTGTTGTCGAGGCTATCGATGGCATCGAGGATATAGTCGTATGTCTCGATGTGGAATGAGTCGGCAGTTTCTGCGCAATACACTTTTTCGATGGCTGTGATTTCGGCTTCGGGATTGATGGAGAGCAGTCGTTTCTTCAGTGCTTCAACCTTCACTTGTCCAACGGTTTCGGTGGTGGCCATGAGCTGTCGATTGATGTTGGTGGTGCAAATCCGGTCGGAGTCGACGATGGTCAGGTGATGGATGCCTGAGCGGATCAAGCTCTCTGCACACCAGCTTCCTACGCCGCCTACGCCAAAGAGAATCACTCGCTTGCTGGCGATGTCCTCGGTAGTTTCTTTGCCTAATAAAAGCTCGGTACGATTGAATATTCCTTCTTTCATGAATGTATGTTCTTTATGGACTGCGAAAATACGCTTTTTTTTTGTGTATTCCACAATCATTGCCTAACTTTGTCAGATTGAGTTGTTACAAATAATCTTAATCTGAAATGAGAATACATTTTGTTTCTGCATTGCTCGCTCTCTGCACTTTGGGCGCTTGCACTTTTTCTCAGTCATCGGAGTCGAAGACTGATTACACAGAGTTAGTTAATCCTTTTATCGGTACCGATTTTACCGGTAATACTTATCCGGGCGCTCAGGCTCCATTCGGTATGGTGCAGTTGAGTCCGGACAATGGTTTGGGCGGATGGGACCGCATCTCGGGTTATTTCTATCCGGACAGCACCATCGCTGGTTTCAGCCATACTCACCTCTCGGGTACAGGTGCCGGCGACTTGTACGAT
>JAFYWH010000112.1 GCA_017558175.1 Bacteroidaceae bacterium | reverse complement strand
TAGTTAGACATTTCCTTCAAAGGTACCTTAGCAACCAACTTTTCGTAACCGTTTTCGCTACTCATACCCATGATCATACCGCGACGGCCCTGGAGATCACTCATCACATCACCCATCTTGTCGCTTGGAACGAATACTTCCACATCATAGATTGGTTCCAAAATCTTCGGACCTGCGTTCTTAAACGCTTCGCTGAACGCGTTACGACCAGCCAACATAAACGAGATTTCATTTGAATCTACCGGGTGCATCTTACCGTCGTAAACGATAACACGTACATCGCGAGCATAAGAACCAGTCAACGGACCTTGTTCCATACGGCTCATGATACCCTTCAAGATAGCAGGCATGAAACGAGTGTCGATAGCACCACCAACCACACTGTTGATGAATACCAACTTACCACCCCATTCCAACTGAACTTCTTCCTGACCCTTCACGTTCATCTTGAATTCCTGACCATTGAACTTATAAGTTTCAGGCATTGGCATACCTTCATAATAAGGTTCAACGATCAAGTGAACTTCACCGAACTGACCGGCACCACCTGATTGCTTCTTGTGACGATAGTCTGCACGAGCCGCCTTAGTGATAGTTTCACGATAAGGAATCTTAGGTTCACCATAAGTAATCTGAAGCTTTTCGTTGTTTTCCAAACGCCACTTCAATGTACGGAGGTGGAATTCACCCTGACCATAAACGATAGTCTGCTTCAATTCCTTAGATTGTTCTACAATCCATGTTGGGTCTTCTTCACGCATACGGTTCAAGATAGCCATCATCTTTTCAACATCGGCTTCGTTCACCGGCTTGATAGCGCGAGAATACTTAGGATTAGGATATTTAATGAAGTTGAAACGGTTTTCAGAACCCTTACCGTTCAATGTATTACCTGTCTTAACGTCTTTCAATTTCACAGTACAACCGATATCACCTGCACGGAGTTCTTCTACCGGAATACGGTTAGCACCTGCACAAACGAACAACTGAGCCATACGTTCCTTAGAACCACGGTCTGCATTTGTCAAGTCATCGCCTTCGCGTACCTTACCGCTCATTACCTTGAAGTACTGAACACCACCGATATGCGGTTCAACAGCAGTCTTGAAGAAGAACAATGAAGTAGGAGCGTCAGCATCTGGATTTACCACTTCACCACGAGTATTGTGTACGTTCGGCATTTCGTCAACGAACGGAACTACGTTACCCAAGAATTCCATCAAGCGGCGAACACCCATGTCCTTACCTGCACAAACGCAGAATACAGGAAACATACCACGTGCAGCCAAGCCCTTGCGGATACCTTCACGCATTTCGTCTTCTGTCAATGATTCAGTTTCGAAGAACTTTTCCATCAAAGTTTCATCGTGTTCAGCAGCAGCTTCTACCAATGCCTTGTGCATTTCCAAAGCCTTGTCCATTTCCGATGCAGGAACTTCTTCGATAGTAGGAGCACCACCTTCAGGACCCCATGAATACTTCTTCATCAACAATACGTCGATAATTTCATGGAAGTTAGGACCTGTTTCCAAAGGATATTGTACAGGAACCACCTTTGAGCCATAGATGCTCTGGAGTTGTTCCAACACGTTGTCATAGTCACACTTTTCATGGTCGAGTTGGTTAACCAAGAAGATAACCGGCTTACCCAACTTTTCTGTGTAACGGAAGTGGTTCTGAGTACCTACTTCTGGGCCATACTGACCGTTCAACAAAAGAACAGCTGTATCGGTTACGTTCAATGCAGTCATTGCTGCACCTACGAAGTCATCACTACCCGGACAGTCGATGATATTCAACTTCTTGTTGTTCCATTCTACATGGTAAACAGTAGAGAATACTGAATAACCATATTCCTGTTCTACCGGGAAGTAGTCACTTACTGTATTTTTTGCTGTAATTCTACCGCGACGCTTAATGATACCACTCTCGAAAAGCAAAGCTTCTGTAAGGGTGGTCTTACCAGCTCCATCGTTACCAAGGAGCGCAATGTTCTTGATTTCGTTAGTTTGATATACTTTCATGATATCTTTAAGGTTTAATTATTATACAAAAAGAGTGTTTTTCATTCTCTCTCAAAAACGGAGCGCAAATTAGGAAATATTGTTTAATTATCCAATTCATTCGATGGTGTTTATAAACTATGTTTTTCAACACAATCCATTCAAAACCTCCTAATATATAAGGTAAGAGCCTATTTTCAGAGGCATCCATACTCAAAAAAAAGGATTTAGTAGATTAAATTTGTACCCCCAAACAAAACACATTAATATTGCAAAAACTTAAAGAAAAGCCTTATGAAGAACAAATGGATGAAATACATGGCCCTCTCCTTGGTTTTAATAGGAGCGAGCACTTCCGTCTTTGCCCAATTCCCAGAAAGACCATCGATAGAAGAAAGAAAGCGCGAAATTCCTTCGCCAGAGAACAATGCCAAACGAACAGTTCGAGAATTCAAGAAAGAATTCCAGCTATCGGATAAAGAATATGATAAGGTATACGACCTCTATCTGAAATACGAAAAGAACCTTTTGCCGGAAAATGCCGCTGAGTTCCGTGGCGGTATGCCACCAAGAGGTGGTATGGGCATGCCTCCAGGCGGAGGCCCCGGTGGATTTGGTGGTCCAGGTATGGGCGGAGGAATGGGAATGCCTCCAGGAGGTGGTTTCCAACCAGACGGTAACTTTCCGGCTCCGAAAGACATGAAAGCCATGATGGAAGAAATGCGCAAAGAGCAGGAAAAGAGACAAGAAAAAGCAACCAAGACCCTCAAAAAGAAGATGAAGAAAATCTTGAAAGGCAACCAATACGTTCAGTGGGAAGAATGGGAAGCTAAGCGCAAGACCAGAAGACCAGAACCAAGACGCTAACGTTATCTATCTTCATATTTATTTCACACAACGAAGAAAGGAAAGAGAAACAAAGACAGCTCTTTCCTTCTTTTTTTGTATCTTCGCATTATAAAATCGAGTTTTATGGCAGACAATTTCTTAGAAAACCAATACGAGAGCTACTTGGCACGAAAGGCGGCCATGGGCAAGAAGACACAGAAAAAGAAACCGGCAGGAAAGGTTCAACGCCTGCAATCCGAAGCCGTTGATGCATTGAAGCATATCATCGACCAACCATCGATGCGGATGCCGTTCGACATTTTCCGCGAAGAACTGTATTCGGCATCTTCTTTATATAAAGGTTATGAACCGAGCAAGCCCGGCTCTTACAAGGATTGTTACGACCAACAGGTCTATCGCCATTACTTGAACATGGGCAAATCGGCCACCGACATCAAGGAAACATTGGGCCGGACCTTGCACGACCACTCCATGACCAATGCCATGAACGATTTCCTCGCGCAATTCGATGAACGCCAAGTGGTTGGATTCATGGGAGGACACGGATTGCTACGCACCGACGAGAGCTACCGACAAATTGTATTCGTGAGCAAGACATTGACCGAAAACGATTGCCTGATGGTGAGCGGAGGAGGACCGGGAGCCATGGAAGCCACCCATTTAGGTGCTTGGATGGCCGGACGGACAGATGCCGAAACCGATGATGCCATCCAGCTGTTGAAGGAAGCTCCTTCGTTTAACGACAAGGGATGGTTGGAAACTGCCTTGCAAGTGATGGAAAAATACCCGCAAGACAAATATGTAAGCCTTGGTGTGCCTACTTGGCTCTATGGTCACGAACCGGCCACACCATTTGCCACCCACATCGCCAAGTATTTCGATAATAGCATCCGAGAAGACAGCATTCTGACTATAGCCAAGGGAGGTATCGTCTACGCACCGGGAAGCGCCGGCACCATGCAGGAAATCTTTCAAGAAGCCGTGCAGAACCACTACCTCAGTTTCGGTTATGCTAGTCCGATGATATTCATGAACAAGCAATATTGGATGGAAGAAATGCCCGTGTACCGACTGATGGAGCACCTCATCGAGAAAGGAAAGTACAAGAATCTGCTCACAAGCATTACCGACTCTACCGAGGAGATTGTCAACACCATCCTTAACTTCCGGAACCAAAACTAACGAATCATGGCAGGCATTTACATACACATCCCCTTCTGCAAGCGCCGATGCATCTATTGCG
This sequence comes from Bacteroidaceae bacterium, assembly GCA_017558175.1. Lineage (GTDB taxonomy): Bacteria > Bacteroidota > Bacteroidia > Bacteroidales > Bacteroidaceae > Phocaeicola. The sequence goes on along the minus strand of JAFYWH010000112.1, from coordinate 9,288 downwards.
ACTTCTTTTCCACCACCCAAAGCGAGAAGAAGCCGGCATACGTACACGCACTTTGCCAAGAGCTGAACATCAGGAAGGATTACTTGGAGGGCGAAGACATCGAAACCATCTACTTGGGAGGCGGAACCCCTTCGCAACTCACCCAAGAAGAGCTGGAAGAAATCTTTTCCACCCTATATCATATATATAAGGTAAAGGACGATGCAGAAATTACCCTCGAAGCCAACCCCGATGACTTGACACCGGAGTATGTTGCCATGCTTCGCCGTTTGCCCATCAACCGCATCAGCATGGGCATTCAGACCTTTCAGGAAGAGACCTTGAAGCTGCTTCATCGCCGGCATACCGCCAAGCAAGCCATCGAAGCCTTCGAAAGATGTCGGGAAGCCGGTTTCCAAAACATCAGCATCGACTTGATGTATGGACTTCCGGGAGAGACATTGGATACCTGGAAGCAGGATTTGAAACAGGCCATTGCCTTGCATCCCGAACACATTTCTGCCTATCACCTTATTTATGAAGAAGATACCGCCTTATGGAAGCTTCGCGAACAACACCAAGTGGAAGAAGCAGACGAGGATTTGAGCCTCACCTTGTTCACCACCTTGATAGACGAACTGACCGGAGCGGGATATCAACACTATGAGATTTCCAATTTCTGTTTGCCGGGACTCCATTCGCGCCATAACTCCAGTTATTGGACAGGCAAGAAATACCTGGGATGCGGTCCTTCCGCCCATTCCTTCAATGGCACTTCCCGCCAATGGAATGTGGCTTCACTGAACGCCTACATCGATGGCATCCAACAAGGAAAGCCTGACTATGAAATCGAAGAACTGGACCTTTACACCCGATACAACGATTTTGTACTGACCAGCATCCGCACCTGTTGGGGAATGCCCCTCTCCCACCTCCGTACTACGTATGGCGAAGAACTTTACCGGTATTGCCTACGCATGGCAAAGCCTCATCTGGAACAAGGAGTATTGGAAATCAGCGGAGACATTCTGAAACTGACCCGAGAAGGAATCTTCATATCGGATGGCATCATGAGCGACCTGATGTGGGTTTCTTGACAGGCCTTATACACTAAAAAGAAAACGCCTTGACGTTTTACTTAAAACGCCTAAGCGTTTTAGTCAAAACATCAAAGCGTTTTAAAACTACTATTTTTTTATTTGTATCAACAAGTCTTATCTTGACATCTGGTAAGTGATTTCGTACACACATGGGAATACCTGACCTGATGCAGTTGCTGTTCCCTGGCTATGTGGAAGAATCAACTTCACCTTCGAACGACCGTGGATTTCACGACCCACCTTCAAGTAGTTCAATGGCAACAACCATCCCGAAGGAACGTATGCACTGGAGTGTGTCTGATACATGGCTCCGCTGGTAGTGAAGGTTGCCGAAAGAGAGTTGTCCTGCTTGGTCAACATGAATTCATCCGGATGCGCATACATGTTGGCAACGGTATTCAACGAAAGCGTATCGGTAGTTCCGTCGGTATAAACCTGTTCTTCGATGTATCTCACCAAGATTTCATGACGTCCGTCTTCCAAAAGCTCGCCATTGCCACGTTCCAACACCTGCATATATACACCGGTCTTATCGAACAACACGTATTCATTGGCTGCTAAATTTGTCATGGAATCCTGCGCTTCGAACTGATCTTCATCAATCACCTTGATATCATTCAACTCAATATAGCGCTTAATGGCTTCGCGTTCCTCTTCCTTGAGCTCCGCATAAGTCTTGGTATTGTTGCAAGAATGGAGGGCCAATCCCAATACCATCATCAATAATATACTTAACTTCTTCATTCCGTATTTGTTAATTTCGCCGACAAAAGTAATAAATCATCGGGAAATTTCACTCATGTTTTCGACGTATTATATTAAAATAACTATTTTTTGCCCAACAACTGGTCTTCGTACTTAACCAAAGCCTGCTTGAACAAGGCTACCGCATCTTCCATCGGACCATAGAATTCACCACCCGAAGCGTTCAAGTGTCCGCCTCCATTGAAGAATTCGGCTGCTACCTGATTGCATGGGAAAGTGCCCACCGAACGGAGCGAAACCTTGATCATGTCCTTTTCGGTATCCTCACGCAAGAATACGGAGAAGCACACATCCTTGATAGACAAAGGCATGTTGACAAATCCTTCCGTATCGCCCTTCATGTGATGGAATCTCTTCTGCTCCTCGCGACTCAACGTAATGAGAGCAGCCTTGAACTGAGGGAACACCTGCATCTTGTCGTACAAGACATACCCCATCAAGCGGAAGCGGTCTTCGGTATGTGTATTGAACACTCGGCGATAGATTTCATCCTTATCGATGCCCTTAGACAACAATTCGCCGATGATGAGGTAGATTTCGCGGTTGTTCGAGTTGAAGGTAAAGCCTCCCGTATCGGTCATCATACCGGTATAGATACATTCTGCACCCTCCTTCGAGATATCGCCGAAGTTACCCAACTGGCAGATCAAGCGGAACACGAGCTCCGAAGTAGAAGAAATATTCGGATGCGAAATGGTGATGCGTGCAAAGTCGCCCGGATTCAGATGGTGGTCTACCAACATCTTGCGCCCCGGAGAGTTTTTTACCGCTTCTTCCATCTCGTCGATGCGCTTCAACACGTTGAAGTCCAGACAACAGATGACATCCGCTTCCTGAATCAACTTGTCCGCAAATTCCTTATATCGGTTATACTGGATGATTTCCTTGGCTCCAGGCATCCACTTCAAGAAATCGGGGAATGCATTAGGAACAATCACATGCACGGTCTTGTCTTGCGACAACAGGAAGTGATACAATCCCAATGAAGAACCGATTGCATCGCCATCGGGCGACACATGACTAACGATTACTATCTTATCAGCTCTTTCGAACCACTTTTCCACGTGGTCTACATTTGCTTGCGCGATTACTTTTGACAACATTTCTTCTTATTCTATAATTGGACAACAAAAATAGTGAATTATCTTCATTTACAAAAAAGATTCTCAAGAAGAAGATAAAAATGAATCGCCAAAAGGCAGGTACACATGGCAAGCAACCTTATCAGCCATTCACGCTTCTTATGTTTCCAATACATCACCCCAACACCTAACGTGGCATAGAACACGATTATTTCAATGGGTTGCACCGGAATGGTGAAAGTAGCATAAGGCAAGGAGCTGGTCCATCCGGCCAATCCATTCAAAACCAATACACATCCGTTGAGCAACTTCACCACAATACCCTGCAATCCCGGTATGCACGCCGTAACCACCATCAAGACAGCACCATAGATAATAAAAGGAACCAAAAGAGCAGCCACTATGTTCGTCAACAAGAAATAAACCGAGAAACTCGAGAAATAATACATCACCAAAGGAGCCGTACCCAATTGGGCAGCCATGGAAATGCACAGAACTCCCCAAGTCCATCGGCCAACTTTGTTTTTAATCTGAAAGCTATGATAGAACAAAGGATACAACACCAAGATAGAAAGTACAGCCACGAAGGATAATTGGAATCCGACATCGAACAAATAGAACGGTCGATAAAGCAACATGAAAAAAGCAGCTACCGCCAAGGCATTCAGCGACAAGGGCTTAAGACCGGACAAAAGGCTCATCTCCATGAGCATGCACATCAATACGGCCCGCACCACCGATGCTTCCAAGCCTACCACAAAAGCAAATATCCACAAGACCGATATAACGAGAATGCTCTTCAACCACTTCAGACGCACCTTAGCCAACGGACGCAACAATACATCCAGCAATAGCCAAATGATTCCGACATGCATCCCCGACAAAGCCAACACATGCGATATGCCTGCTACGGAATAAGCCTCACGCGTCTCTTTCTCCAAGCTCCCTTTATACCCAAGCGTCAAGGCCGAGAGCACCGGCATCTGCTCCGTTCCTATCCCCCATTGCCGATATTTCTGTAATATCTTTTCCCGAAACAACAAAGCTTTCGTTTTCAAACGAGTATCCGATTGTTCACCCGTTTTTCGCCATGCATCGGCAGGTACATAGGCCGTTCCGCTTATACCTTTATAATATAGGAATCGGGCATAGTCAAATGTCTGACCTTCCTCCCTATTCTTGGGAGGCTCGATTCGGGCATATACAAACAATTCATCTCCGGGAAGCAACGAAGCCGAGATGCTATCTTTAGGTATATATAGCCAGACTTCTTTCCCATCAACCTCCACCGGTACTTGATAAGTCTTTGGTTTATCTTGCACAGATTCCTGAACCACTGCCCGATAGGCCTTTTTCTCCGATGGCCAATCTACTTTCACTTCCTTCCAACCATGGGCGGTCAGGAAAGCACCCACCAGAAACATAAAGCAAGACACACCCGCTCCAAACACCCAACGGGTAGCATACGAGCTATTGTTCAATCGGAAGAACAAGAAAACCAATATTGCCAACAAGCCGATAAGATATCCCCATCCGGCTTCTATCCCCCAAGTATTGGCACAAAAAATTCCGGCTGCCATGCATATAGTCAGCCGGAATATGGGATAAGTTTTCAATTCAATCGCTATAAAGGATTACAAATTCTTCAAGTCGCTAATCATCTGCAACATGTCAGGAGCCTTGAATACCGCATTACCGGCTACCAATGCATCCGCACCAGCTTCTACCAACAACTTACCGGTTTCCAAGTTCACGCCACCATCCACTTCAATCAAGGCATGAGCACCTGTTTCTTCAATCAAAGCGCGCAATTCCTTCACCTTGTTCAATGTCTGCGGAATGAATTTCTGACCACCGAAGCCCGGATTCACACTCATCAAGAGCACCATATCGAGTTCGGTAATGATATCCTTCAACACACATACCGGAGTAGCCGGATTCAATGTTACACCTGCCTGCATGCCGGCATCCTTAATCTGCTGAATCACACGGTGCAAGTGAGTGCATGTTTCGTAGTGCACATTCATCATCATAGAGCCCAAGCCCTTCACTTCCTTGATGAACTTTTCAGGCTGAACAATCATCAAATGCACATCAAGTGGCTTTGTACATGCTTGTGCCACATATTGCAATACCGGAAAACCAAAAGAAATGTTCGGAACAAAGACACCATCCATAATGTCTATGTGCAACCAGTCGGCTTCACTCTTGTTAATGATTTCCAAGTCCTTTTGAAGATTCAAAAAATTAGCGGACAATAAAGACGGTGATATAATAGGCTTACTCATAATGTTATATTTTTATATTACTATGCAAATATAGGCATATTTTGGATAAATACGATAAAAACTCCCCATTGTTTTCCGAAATTCCACACATCGCTTCGGGGCTTTCGCCAAAACGCCGAAGTGTTTCGGATAAAACGCCGAAGTCTTTTTGCTATTCCAGCCTTTTATTCCTATCTTTGTGTACTATTACAAACGAAAAATCCTATCATTTTATGAAGAAACTGAAAAGCTTATTCATGCTTGCCATGCTTGCACTTACAGCATGCAGCACTCCTGAACCTTTCCAAACGCAGGAAAGAGTCTCCCTATATGAAATGTACGAAGACGGTTCCAAGTTCTATCGCATCCCTGGCCTCGTCAAGGCCAAAGATGGTGCACTCGTAGCCATTGCCGATAAGCGTGGCGATGCCTTGGGCGACCTTCCGAACATCATCACCATCGTATCGAAGCGTAGTACCGACGGTGGCAAGACTTGGAGCGACATGTCTGTTGTGGCTCAAGGCGATACCGTAGCCAAGTGCGGTTATGGCGATGCCGTAGTGATAGCCGACGAAGTTAAGGGAAACTTGGTAGCTGTATTCTCGGGCAACAATGGCTTGTGGCAATCGAATGAAAAGAGCTTAAGCCGTACTTATACATCTATCAGTACCGACAATGGTAAGTCATGGAATCAGGTAGTCGATATCACCGACCAAGTATATGGTGGTGTTTATGGCACAGGTACCCGTTATGGTCTCTTTACCGGTTCGGGTAGCGGTATCCAACTCAAACAAGGCGAACATGCCGGCCGATTGATGTTGGTGGTAGCAGCCCGCAATGATGCTTCTTGGGGAGGCACCATGAGCAACTTCGCCATCTATTCCGACGATGGTGGACAGACTTGGCAAGCATCGAAGAATGCCGCTTGCACCAATGGCGATGAGGCCAAAGTGGTTGAGTTACCGAATGGTAATATCTTGATGAGTATCCGCAACCGCGCTAAGCAGCATCGTTTATTCTCCCTCTCTACCGATGGTGGCGAGACTTGGAGCGAACCACAAGTGAACACCACTCTTCAGGATCCGGCCTGCAATGGTGACATCATCGCCTATAATTATAAAGGTAAGGACTTGCTTCTCCATTCATTGCCGGCAAGTCCGACAACTCGTGAAAACGTAACCGTTTATGTCAGCGAAGACAATGGTGAAACTTGGACAGCCAAGCGCCGCATCTTCGATGGTTACTCTGCCTATTCTTCATTGCAAGTATTGGACGATGGAACCATCGGCATCATTGTAGAAGAAGGCAAGTGGGATGGCAATCTTCCGGGCGAAGACGGATTCAACTTAGGTTTCTACCGTTTTTCAATCGATTGGTTATTGGAAGGAGATATGAAATAAGAGAACGTGTGTCGTAATAAAAATTAGGCACGGATTACACGGATTGCACGGATAATTTTATTGTATTCATACACTAAAACCGTGTTAATCCGCGTAATCCGTGCCTTTAAAATAAGTGGACACGCATTACTCCACCCAACTTTTTTCTGTATGACGATAACCTCTTAAGAAGTCTCCTACATTCATTCGTTTCTTGCCTGCCAACTGAATGGAAAGCAGATTCACATAACCATCCTTCACGGCTATACGGAAGTAAGTCTTCAGGTCCGTATCAATAGCTCCTACCGGCAACTGGTGTTCCACGAATTGCTTTTCGGTTTCATAGATCTTAACTACCTGACGAGCACCTTCCGGTGTACAAAGCTCTGTCCAAGCGGCCGGATACGGAGAAAGGCCACGCACATGGTCATACACTCCCTTCACACCCTTCTGCCAATCGATGCGACAAGTTTCCTTGAAAATCTTTGGTGCCGGACGAAGTTCTGCTTCCGAAGCAAACATCTCTTCCTGAGGGATGGACTTTACCGTACCAGCCAAGATAGCATCCACGGTTTCAAGCACCAAGTCACCACCCAGCATCATCAGCTTGTCGTAAACAATTTCCACATTGTCCGTATCGGCAATAGGCACCTTCACTTGCTGAATCACCTCGCCTGTATCGATTTCATGCTTCAAGAAGAAGGTAGTGATACCGGTTTCGGTATCGCCATTCATCACTGCCCAGTTGATAGGAGCTGCCCCTCTATACTGAGGAAGCAACGAGGCATGAAGATTGAACGTGCCCATCGGAGGCATGTTCCATACCACTTCCGGCAACATGCGGAAAGCCACTACAATCTGAAGGTCGGCATTCAAGGCACGAAGTTCTTCCACGAAAGCCTCATCCTTAAGCTTCTCCGGTTGCAACACCTTCAAGCCCTGCGATACGGCATATTGCTTCACCGGACTGGCCTGCAACACACTTCCGTGACGACCCATCGGCTTGTCCGGCATGGTAATGACTGCTACCACATTATATCCTCCCTCTACCAAGCGCTTCAAGCTCTCTACGGCAAACTCGGGAGTACCCATATATACGATTCTTAAATCTTTCTTTTCCATATTCTTCTCTTTTTATTTAAGTTTCGCAAGTAATAATCCCCCTTGCGAAGGGGGCCAGGGGGATGTTCCATTCGCTTGTTTTACTCCTATATCACAAGTATATGTTTACCATGTAATATAGAACATCCCCCTACCCCCTTCACAAGGGGGATTTAAGAAAAACTTATTTTACTTAATCTTCCGAAAAATCAACCAATGTCTGTCGATAAGTGTTCAGCACTCTCGACTTCGAAAGGAAACCTTTATACTTTCCATCTTCATCCACCACCGGCAAGTTCCATGCCTTGGTGTCATCGAACTTACGCATCACCTCTTCCATCGAATCGTTCATGCTGATACGAGCCGGAGGTACCACCATAAAGCGTCCTACGGTAAACCGATGATAGAGTTCCTGACGGAAGATGATGTTGCGGATGTCGTCCAGCACCACAATACCGAGCAACATGCCACGCGCATCGACTACTGGGAACATGTTTCGTTTGGCTTTCGAGATGACCTTTACCATCTCACCCAAATCGTTCTCCGGATGCACTTGCTCGAAATCGGTTTCTACCACGCTCTCGATGTTCATGAGCGTTAATACCGACTTGTCCTTGTGGTGAGTCACCAATTCGCCCTTCTGCGCCAATCGCATGGAGTAGATACTATGCGGTTCGAATATCATAATGGTAAGGTAAGAACTTACCGAAACCATCATGAGCGGGAGGAAGAGGTCGTATCCACCGGTCAATTCGGCAATGAGGAAAACACCTGTCAATGGAGCATGCATTACCCCCGACATCATGCCCGCCATACCCATCAGGGCAAAGTTCTTTTCAGGAATATTGTCCGAGATAATCGGTGCCAACGAATATCCGTTGCAGAAGTGCGAGAAGACAAAGCCTACCACACATCCCAAGAACAAACTTGGAGCGAAGGTACCACCGCAACCTCCACCACCATTGGTAGCACTCGTTGCAAACACCTTGAACAAGACTACAAAAGCCAAGTAAACCAGCAACAAATTGCCATATCCGTAGAAGATGGAGTTGTCCATTACCTTGTCCCAATCGGCCGCAGAGGTACCATTGAGCAGCATGTGGATGGTATCGTAGCCTTCGCCATAAAGCGACGGGAACATGAAAATCAAGATACTCAACATGATACCACCTATCGCCAACTTGATGTAAGGGTTGCTGTATCGGCGGAACACTCCTTCAATGCGGTTCATGGCACGGGTAAAGTAAAGCGATACCAAGCCACAGAGAACACCCAACAGCAATACGGCCGGAATACGTTCCATCAAGAAGGGTTCGTCCATGCGGAATTCAAACATCGCCTCCGTGCCATGCAGGATATAGGCCACCGTAGCAGCCGTCACACTCGACACCAGCAACGGGAGCAACGACCCCATGGTCAAGTCAATCATCAGCACTTCGAGGGTAAACACCAACCCGGCAATCGGAGCCTTGAAGATGCCCGCTACGGCACCTGCAGCCCCACATCCCACCAGCACCATCAGGGTGCGGTGCTCCATCTTGAAGGCACTACCCAAGTTGGAACCAATGGCAGAACCCGTGAGTACAATCGGCGCTTCGGCCCCTACCGATCCACC
>JAFYWH010000111.1 GCA_017558175.1 Bacteroidaceae bacterium | reverse complement strand
TCCACGAACAAGGATTCCGGCTTGTTTTGGGTAAACACACCTATATTTTCCTGTACCTCCACTCCCCATTCAATGAGGGCATTCGATACAGTTTTTACAGCTTCAGAGAATTGGTTCCATGTAGTTGGAATCCATGTATTGGTCTTATAATCACGATGTTTCAACGCGACTTTATCACCATATTTCTTTGCCTGTTGGTGAATCAGGACAGAAAAACGAGTCTGGCTCATATTCAAAAGTTTTATTAATTACGCAAATTTATGGTTTTATTTGGAATTATCAAGGACTTTTCAGGATTATTTTTACCGGCCAATCAAAGAGTTACAAGTTTTCGGCAGAAAGAGATAGTTGTAATTCCAACTATATTTCTTTTTCTTCTTTGCCCTACTTTTACGGTTTAAATATTATCTTTGCACCCATTAAACCAATCATAATTATGATGACAGACTTGACACATTATACTTCAGAAGCCGTAACCTTGCTCAGCTCTTTGATCAGTATCCCCTCCATCAGTCGGGAAGAAGAGCAAGTGGCAAACTTTCTTCAAAACTACATTGAAGAATGCGGCATTATGACCGGACGTTCGGGCAACAACATCTGGTGTATCAGCCCTATGTTCGACATGAAGAAACCAACCATTCTGCTCAACTCGCACATCGATACGGTGAAGCCTGTAAACGGATGGCGAAAGCATCCTTTTACTGCCAAGATGGACAACGGAAAGCTCTATGGATTAGGTAGTAACGATGCGGGAGCAAGCGTGGTATCACTCTTCCAAGTATATCGACACCTCTCGTCCAGCGAACAGGCCTATAACTTGATTTTCCTTGCATCGTGCGAAGAAGAAGTTTCGGGCAAGAACGGCATTGAAAGCGTTCTTCCACAACTCCCTCCTATTGCATTGGGCGTGGTGGGCGAACCTACTGAAATGCATCCGGCCATTGCCGAAAAGGGATTGATGGTATTGGATGTATGTGCTCACGGAAAGGCCGGACATGCAGCCCGCAACGAAGGTGATAATGCCATCTACAAGGCTTTAGACGATATCCAATGGTTCCGCAATCACCGATTCCCGAAAGAATCTCCACTCTTGGGACCAGTCAAGATGAGTGTCACCCAAGTGAATGCCGGCACCCAACACAATGTCATTCCAGACTTGTGCAGCTTTGTGGTAGATATCCGTAGCAACGAATGCTATTCCAACGAAGAATTGTATCAGGAGATTTGTTCGCAAGTGCAAAGCGAAGTGAAGGCCCGTTCATTCCGCCTCAACTCTTCGCACATCGATGTAGAACATCCATTCGTGAAGCGTGCCGTTCAGATGGGACGCACACCTTTCGGATCGCCTACCCTCTCCGACCAGGCTTTGATGAAGTTCCCTTCCGTCAAAATGGGACCGGGCAAGTCTTCCCGCTCGCATACGGCAGACGAATACATCATGGTTTCGGAAATTGAAGAAGCAATCAGAATGTATATCGAGATATTGGATGGGCTGGTTATTTAACCGGCCCTTTTTGTTTACTTCGAAGGGAAAAACGGATAAAATAAAAACGCCTAAGCATTTCAAGTGAAACGCTTAGGCGTTTTGGTCAAAACTCCTTGACGTTTTATTCTAAGCTTTGAAGCATTCTCTTCAAGACTACAGTAGCTGAGATTTCACGATTGGCTGCTTCCGGGATAACGAGCGAAGTCGGTGCTTCGATTACATCATCGGTCACAATCATGTTACGACGAACCGGCAAGCAGTGCATGAAGTGAGCATTGTTCGTTACCGCCATGTGAGCAGCATCTACGGTCCAGCTCATGTCCTTGCAAAGAATCTTGCCATAGTCTTCCGGACGGGTAACACCCGGACAAGCCCAGTTCTTGGCATAGATGAAATCTGCGCCTTCGAAAGCCTTCATCTGGTCGTATTCCACCTTGGCACCACGAGCAAAAGCCGGATCGAGTTCATAGCCTTCCGGATGAGTGATGACGAAGTCTACATCGGCTTCGTTCATGAAGTCGGCGAATGAGTTAGGAACGGCTTGTGGCAATGCCTTCGGGTGTGGAGCCCATGTCAAAACGACTTTTGGACGATCCTTCTTCTTGTATTCCTCAATGGTAATCAAGTCGGCAAAAGCCTGGAGAGGGTGGCCGGTTGCAGCTTCCATCGAAAACACCGGCTTGCCTGAATACTTAATGAACTGGTTAAGAATCTTTTCTGTATAGTCGTCCTCACGGCTCTCGAACTGAGCAAACGAACGCACACCGATGATATCGCAATACGATGCCATCACCGGAATAGCTTCCAAGAGGTGTTCGCTCTTATCGCCATCCATGATAACGCCACGTTCGGTTTCAAGTTTCCAAGCTCCTTGGTTCACATCGAGGACAATCACGTCCATACCGAGGTTGCGAGCAGCCTTTTGTGTACTGAGACGAGTGCGGAGACTGTTGTTGAAGAAAATCAACAAGCAAGTCTTGTGCTTACCCAACGATTCATATTTATAGCGGTCTCTCTTAATTTCGAACGCTTCCTGGAGGGCAGTATTCAAGTCGCCCAAATCGAATACATTTCTGTAGTATCTCATTTGATTTATGATTTTTGATTTATGATTTATTTTCGAGTTTGTCCTTCTCCGCGAATCACCCACTTGTAAGTGTTCAATTCTTCCAAGCCCATCGGACCACGAGCATGAAGTTTCTGCGTACTAATGCCGATTTCTGCACCCAAACCGAACTCGCCTCCATCGGTGAAAGCCGTAGGCACATTGACATACACACAAGCAGCATCAACCACACGAGTGAAGTATTCTGCCACTTCCGTCTTTTCTGTAATGATACATTCGCTATGTCCAGAACCATATTTGGCAATGTGATCAACAGCTCCCTGCAAGGATGTCGATGCACAGATGGACATCTTATAGTCCAGATACTCAGTGCCATAATCCTTTTCTGAGGAACGCATCAAGAGTTCCGAAGGATACTTTCCTTCCAATGCCTTGTACGAAGCAACATCGGCATAAATCGTTACACTGAAATCGGCCAACGGATTGCACAACTCCGGCAAATCCTTCAATCGTTCCCAATGAACGAGCAAGCAATCAAGGGCATTGCATACACTCACCCGACGGGTTTTGGCATTCTTAATGATAGCCTTTCCCTTTTCAACATCGCCGAATTCATCGAAATAAGTATGGCATACACCGGCACCTGTTTCAATAACGGGAATAGTGGCATTCTCGCGAACAAAATCAATCAAGCCACGACCTCCGCGAGGGATGAGCAAGTCCACCCAACCACGGGCATTCAGCAATTCGGCCGTAGACTCATGACCTGCCGGAAGAAGCGCTACGATATCCGGATTAAAGAAGCACAGGTTCAGCACATTACGGATAATTTCCACAATGGCACGGTTCGTGCTATCGGCATCACTTCCGCCTTTCAGCACACAAGCATTGCCCGATTTCAAGCAGAGCGAAAACACATCGAGCGTTACATTCGGACGAGCCTCGTAAATGATACCAATGACACCAAAAGGCACACTCATCTTGGTGAGCTTCATACCATTCGGACGCACCGTTTCACCAATGGTTCGTCCCACCGGCGATGGCAAGAAAGCCACATTGCGAATGCCTTCGGCAATGCCATGAATACGTTCTTCGGTCAGTTGCAAACGATCGTATTTCGGATTGTTTACATCCATGCGCGCCAAGTCGTCGGCATTAGCAGCCAGTATCTGAGCGGCATTGTTTTCGGTAGCATCGGCCAACATCAACAACACCTGATTGATCTTCTCCACTCCGCAAGTCACCAACGAACGGCTTGCTTCGCGGACACGTTTGAAAATTTCTGTCATTTCTCCCATACTCATTCCAAATATAAATAATCGTAATGTACCAAGGGTTTCTGTCCATGCTTGCCCAGCATCAGGCGAGCTTCCGAAGAGTCGAAAGCTATTCGGCCTACTCCTATCGCCTTTCCTTCATGATCCATTATCTTTACCAATTCATCTTTTTCAAAATCGCCTTCGATGCGGGTTACCCCTACTGGAAGTACACTCACGGCCTTATCGCCTTTCAAGACTTCCACTGCCTTGAAGTTGAGGTGCAACTCCCCTTTCGCAAATCCACCGCTATGGGCAATCCATTTCTTTACGCTCGAAAACTCGCCTTGCGAAGGCACAAAACGTGTACAAATGGTTGTTTCAGGATGCGCCAACAGGTCGACCAAGATGTTTTCCTTCTTGCCATTGGCTATGATAACATGGATTCCTTCATCCGCCACCTTGCGGGCGATGGTAGTCTTAGTCAACATACCGCCTCGACCGAAACCCGATTTCTCGGTCTGAATATAGTCGGACAAGTCCTTTCCCGGTTCCACTTCGCAAATCACCTTCGTACCCGGAGCCGATGGCGAACCATCATAAATTCCATCAATATTACTGAGAATGATGAGTGCCTGTACATCCATCATCGAAGCAATCATACCCGAAAGCTCATCGTTGTCCGTAAACATCAATTCAGTAACGGATACCGTATCGTTCTCATTCACAATGGGAATTACCCCGTTTTCGAGCATCACCATCATGCAATTACGCTGGTTCAAGTAGTGACGACGCGTACTGAAGTTCTCTTTCATGGTAAGCACCTGTCCTACGGCAATGCCATGGTCTCGGAAAAGTTCATAATAACGGTTGATGAGCTTGGCTTGCCCCACCGCAGAGAAAAGCTGGCGTTGGTCCACACTATCCAATTTCTTGGACGGACGGATTTCGCTTCTCCCCGAAGCTACCGCTCCCGAAGAAACAATAACCACCTCAATACCAGCCTTATAAAGTTCGGCCACTTGGTCTACCAAGGCCGACATTCGGGTAACATCGAGCGTTCCGTCCCGACGAGTCAGCACGTTGCTACCTATCTTAACCGCTATTTTTGTAAACTGATATTTCATATTTCCCTTTATTTGAATCGCAAAGATAAGAGATAAAAATCAAATCGTAAGAAATTAAGGCCTAAAAAAACATTCAAGCAAAGATTGTGATAAATCCACGAAAAACACGTATCTTTACACAATTATTAATCATTCTTTAAAACCTATGAAAAATATCCTACAGAAAAGCATTTGGATGATGGCATTGTGTATCTTCGCCACATCAGTTTACGCTCAAGTTTCTCCTAAGAAATTCACAAAAGCGAAAGGTATTGAAGTGATTTATCAAAACAGTTACAAAGGCAAAGTTCGTCCGGGCGAAATGATTATGAAGGTTTCCGGCGATCAAGTGGCTTTGGAAAACGTGATGCCGAAGTTCGACCGCAAGCCGGCAGACGATGGCCGTCCGGTTTACAAACTCCCTGTAACCAAGAGCTACATGGACTATGCTGCTAATGAATACTATCGCTGGGCAGAGCTTCCAAGCGGTGAAATCATTTCTTCGGCTACAGCTTATGAAATGGACAAGGACTTGAAGGTTATCGGTCAGGAAAAGTATTTGGGTTTGAACTGTACCGTGGTTCGTACATCGGTTCGCTCGAACACCATCGAAATTTGGTATACTAACGACATCGCATTCCGTGGTACTCCACAACCGAACATGGGTGTTCCTAACGGTTTGGTTCTCCGCGTGGTTCGCAATGGCGATACTGTACAAGAAGCAACTGCTATCACTCCGGTGAAGGAAGAACGTGCTCTCCTCCCTGAATCATGGGGCACTAAGATGATTGCCGAAGTATATCAGTATCAAATCAACCATAGCAACGTTATCACCGTTCCTGTATTCGAAGAACAGAACGTTTGCTTCAATGGTGCGAAGTTCCCGGAAACATTGGAAGACAATGTTCAATACAGTGTAGGTGGTGGTACTATCATCATGAAGAAGGTGAAGCTTCCTGAATACGTGAAGGACCGCAGCATTTTCGTAGAACTTATCCAATGGTCTGACGGCGATGCATACGACCGTACAGGTTCTGTATTCGTAATCCCGACAGACAAGAAGCAATCGTTCTTGGATGCCATGAAGGACCTCAAGAGTGTTCCTCACTTCACATCAGGCAACGAAAACTACCATGGTTTGGTTTCTACAGAAGACTATAACACTCCGTTGGAATTGATGCGTTTCTTCACCGGCTTCGGTGTACGCCAATACAACCACAACATCGTTCCGGGTCAGGAATGGTCAGACTCTGTTCTTTACAAAACTGAAGTAACAGCTTTGGCAGACCGCTTGCAAGGCGAAGCATGGATTGCTGCTTACATTGGCAACTGGGATGCAAAGGGCCATAAGATTTCATTGAAGTTGAAGTACTATCCAGACGATAACCGCCGTATGTACAAGGTTATGCCTTTGTTCAACACCGTGAACTATTTGGAACAAGCTGGCCAGCCTTATCCTACATTCATGTTGAACGACAAGTTGAATGCTAAGTTCACTTTGAAGGAACCGGTTAAGAATGCTGTACTTTACTTCACAACAACCGGTCATGGTGGTTGGGGCAATGGCGACGAATTCAACCAGAAGCCTAACACGATCTACTTGAATGGCGAAAAGGTGATTTCTTTCGTTCCTTGGCGTGACGATTGCGGTACTTACCGTAACTGGAACCCATGTTCAGGTAACTTCTCTAATGGTTTGAGTTCTTCGGATTTGAGCCGTTCAAACTGGTGTCCGGGTACTGTAACCAACCCTGAATACGTTTATTTGGGCGACCTCGAAGCAGGCGAACACACTATTACCGTAGCTATTCCTCAAGGTGCTCCAGAAGGTGGCAGCAACAGCTACTGGTGCTTGTCTGGTACATTGCTTTATTGATAATTATAAATCAAAATCATAATTCAAAACAATGAAGAAAACCGTATTATTATGCTCGCTCGCATTGGCCGGAGTATTCGCAAGCTGCGGAACTCAGACAAAGACCGATGCAGCACAAATGGATTACACCCAATATGTGAATCCATTCATCGGTGCAGCCGACAATGGACACACATTCCCGGGTGCAACTACTCCATTCGGTATGATCCAAACCAGCCCGGTTACGGGTGCAGTGGGTTGGAGATACTGCTCGGAATACATGAATAGCGACTCCATCATCTGGGGTTTCACTCAGACCCATTTGAGTGGTACCGGTTGTATGGACCTCGGCGACTTGCTCGTAATGCCAGCTACAGGCGAACGCACTCGCGCTTGGGATGCTTACCGCAGCCATTTCTCAAAAGATCAGGAATCAGCTACTCCGGGTTACTATAGCGTTCTCTTGGAAGAGCCAAACGTTAAGGCAGAATTGACTGCTTCTACACGTGCAGCTTTCCACCGCTATACTTATATTAATGCCGACCAAGCTTCTGTGTTTATCGACTTGCAACATGGTCCGGCTTGGAGCGAAGGCCAATATCACTCTCATGTCCGTTCTTGCGAAGTGAACTGGGAAGACGACCAGACATTGGTAGGTCATGTAGACAACAGCGTATGGGTACAACAAGACTACTTCTTCGTAGTGAAGTTCAACCGCCCTGTAACAGAAAAGATCAACCTCGAAATGGCTGAAAAAGAAAATGGTCAACGTATCGTAGCTGGTTTCGACATGGAACCGGGTGACGAACTCTTGATGAAGATTGCCCTTTCTTCAACTGGCATCGAAGGTGCAAAGAAGAACTTGGAAGCTGAAATCCCAGGTTGGGACTTCGAAGCTACTCGCAAGGCTGCCAAGGATAGCTGGAACAACTACTTGAGCCGTATCGACGTTACTGGTACTAAAGATCAGCTTATCAACTATTACACTTGCTTCTATCATGCATTGATTCAGCCTAACCAAATTTCTGACGTAGACGGTATGTACCGCAACGCCAAGAACGAAGTGGTAAAGACTGGTGGCGACGCCTTCTATTCTACTTTCTCTTTGTGGGATACTTATCGTGCTGCTCATCCGTTCTATACCATCATGGTTCCAGAACGTGTGGATGGTTTCGTTAACTCATTGATTGAAAATGGTGAAGCACAAGGTTTCATTCCTATCTGGGCTTTGTGGGGTAAGGACAACTACTGTATGGTGGCTAACCATGGTGTAGCAGTAGTAGCCGAAGCATACCGCAAGGGCTTCCGTGGCTTCGATGCAGAACGTGCTCTCAACATCATGAAGCGCACTCAAACAGAATCTCACAAGTTGAAATCTGATTGGGAAACTTACATGAAGTATAGCTACTTCCCTACTGACTTGATTCGCGCAGAATCTGTATCTTCTACATTGGAATCGGTTTACGATGACTATGCTGTATGGGATATGGCAACTCGCATGGGCAAGAAGGAAGACATTGAATATTACGGCAAGCGTAAGGACTTCTACAAGAACTTGTTCGATACTCAGACTCAATTCATGCGTCCACGTAAGTCAGACGGTACATGGAAGTCTCCATTCGACCCAAGCAACGTAGGTCACTCTGAAAGTGTTGGTGGTGACTATACAGAAGGTAATGCATGGCAATACACTTGGCATGTTCAGCACGATGTTCCGGGCTTGATCGAGCTCTTCGGTGGTGAAGAACCATTCTTGAACAAGTTGGATTCAGTATTTACCGTAGAATTGAAGACTAACCAAGCTGACGTAACCGGTTTGATTGGCCAGTATGCACATGGTAATGAACCAAGCCACCACGTAGCATACCTTTATACAATGGCAGGCAAGCCAGAACGTACACAAGAATTGATCCGCCAGATTTTCGATACTCAGTATCGTCCGGAACCGGATGGTCTTTGCGGTAACGACGACTGCGGTCAGATGTCTGCATGGTACATGTTCTCGGCTATGGGCTTCTATCCAGTAGACCCAGTTAGCGGTAACTACGTATTCGGTGCTCCTCAGATGCCTAAGATTGTCCTCAACTTGACAAATGGAAAGACATTTACTGTTATCGCAGAAGGTATCTCTGAAGAAAACAAGTATGTAGAAAGCATTACATTGAATAGCGAACCTTATACCAAGAACTACATCACTCACGAAGACATCGTGAACGGTGGTACATTGGTATTCAAGATGAAGAACTAATCTTTCAATACCTTATATATATAATAATGGGTGGCCAGTCACGGCCGCCCATTATTTATATCATTTCACAACTATCGTATGTTCAAAGCTATGAATACCTTGATTTTGAGATATCACATCAACAATAACTGTATATTCCCCTGGAAGGGAAGGCACACAAGTTTCTCCCGGCAAACGATGAAGACGATGATTGGACAGCCCCATTGGAGGCACATAAATAATACCTTTCGATTCGACTTCCGTTCCTAAAAACTTCTTTGTATTCAGAACCAAAGCTCCAGCTATCGCAAAAGGAACTACTGAAAGAGCTTCTGCTGGAGTTAAAAATTCAACCGTACCTATGGAAGACATATTCAAATAAGCTGCTTCATTTGCTGTTATCAGAGTACCATCCAATACAATTTTTACTTCATCTCCACCACCTATCGTCGAACCACCTCTTCTGGAATAAAGAGCGAAATTTTCATATGTGCTTGTTCCATCAACTCTAGCATCTGCATCTCCTAAACTTCCATCTCTCCACATGAGAAAAGCATGAAAATACTGAACCAACTCCTTGAAATCACGGAAATTACGAAGTTCCATCTGTTCTTGTGTTAGATAATGCGTAGAATAGAATTCTTTCGTCGACTTGTATTCTTTCTTTCGGGTATGTGCCTTCACTACCACTTCTGGAAGGTAATTCATCTTGTTCACACCGAAATTCGTCATCGCCATGTTGCCAAATTCTACGGTAAACTTTTCCCTATCTTTCTTATTTACCCGATTCCAATTGTACATACCAGGGAGGGTATCGTTATAAAATTCATATTCATAAACACCCGCCTTCCCTTTACGGTTGTATGCTTGTACGAAGAATGTTTCATCTGCTCCAAAATCGTCCAAAAACATATCAAACCGTCCTTGTTCATCCAACTGCACATCATAGACTTGCTGGTCACTTTCCCGAAAAGCTACCAACGAACCATTACGCAACTTCTTTCCTCGTTTTGTCTTGGCATATCCTTGCATTTCCATCACCACTTCCTTATCCTTGGTATAAAGGATTCCCATATCGAGTGCTTCAGGAACATTGATTCGCTTGAATCGGGCAGAATACAGCCAACCTTCCACATCAACAGGAGTCGTTTGCTGGGTCGGGAATACCTCATCGGAAATCAAATCACTATCATAACGGCACATCACACTTGCCTTGGGTATGTAATGCTGTTCCTTGGTCAAAAAACGGACAAATACTGACGATGATGAATCAGGCAATTCCGACCATTGGAATTCCAAACGCTCATTTGGACGATATTCTGTTCTCTTCAAACGAAAATCCATCGGTGGATACCTATCTAACCATTTGGTCGATTGAGCGACAAACTCTCCTTTTGAATTTGCCAGAAAAATGGAAATCAAGCCACTGGAAAGACCATTGTTCAACAACATCACAAAATCTTTTTGCTTATAAGGAAGCATCAAGAGCCCCAAGCTTTGATGATAGATGTACAACTTTCCCTTTTTAAACTTTTCATCAGGATTCAATACCTTACAAATAAGTCGATTCCGATGAATGGTAGTCTGCAAGGTAGGTTGAAGTTCCTGTTGAGGTAAAGGGAGAGTATAATGTTTACCTTTATAATCAGTCTCTATATGATACTGCATCCCTTCCAATGGAGTGAAACGCAATACTTGCCATCCATTGAATGTTGTAGTCAATGTGGAAAGCGTATCTCCAACTGAGTTCATGAGCCTAAAAGACTGACGTACCGGACTTCCTTGTTCATCCGTAAGCATTATCCCGACATTCTGCGGATATCCATTTACCAAATGTCCTCCTTCCGGATAGAATGAGCACGACAAGTCAGAAAGTGATTCGTTAGAATCCATCTCCTCGCCTATCCGGACAGGGAAAATAGGTAGAGTTTCTGGAGCAAAGTTTGCCATTACTTTGGAATAGGCACGCAAGTAATAATACCCCGGCAACCAATAATCTATCGGCATACGTGTAATAAAGTTTCCAATACTATCGCACACCAACTTTTGCCGCACCAACACAGTGTCGCATTCGTCAGCCAATTCTACATAAACATAACGGCTATATGGAATAAAGGTCGTATCATTATCGGAACGCATTAGCCTTCCTTCTATCCAAGCCGTATCTCCCTGCTCATATCGGGTCTTGTCCGACATGAAAAAAAGTTTTTCGGAAGGAAGCACTTGGGAATAAAGCTGCTGAATCATTCCCACAACACACAGCATCAATAAGTAAAAACGTTTCACCATAGCAGTTATACATGATCATGCTGCAAGTTATAAAAAAAAATATATCTGCAACCATTTTCGAGACAAAATAATGGGCGACCATCATTGGCCGCCCATTATTATATATAAGGTATAGGAATTACAACTTAAACATTCCTTGCAAACGGATGTCATTAGAAGCTGCACCAACCATAACCTTGAAATCACCTGGTTCTACCACTTCTTCCAAAGCAGCATTGTAGATTGACAACTCTTGCTTAGTCAAGTTGAAAGCAACAGTCTTGCTTTCGCCCTTCTTCAATTCTACACGTTCGAAAGCCTTCAACAAGATAGGAGCTTGAGCGATAGAAGCTACCATATCACGGATATACAACTGAACGATTTCCTGACCGTCACGATCACCTGTATTCTTTACGGTGCAAGTTACAGTCTGAAGAATGTCCTTACCATTACCCGGCTTGATTTGCAAATCGCTATATTCAAACTTGGTATAGCTCAAACCATAACCGAACGAATAGAGCGCATTGGCACTACCATCCATGTAAGCACGTTGGTCACCCTTTGAATAATAGACAGGCAACTGACCTTCGTTACGTGCAATCGATACCGGCAAACGACCAGCAGGATTGTAATCACCAAACAATACATCGGCAATGGCATGACCACCTTCGCCACCTGGATACCAAGCAGTCATCAACGCATTTGCCTTTTCAGCTGCAAGGTTCATCTTCAAGGTACGGCCTTGGATATAAACCACTACCAACGGCTTGCCTGTTTCAATCAAAGCTTGCATCAACTTTTCCTGATCACCGAGCAAGTCAAGCGTACTGCGGTCATAGCCTTCACCGCAGTCCATATCGAGCAAAACCTGTCCTTCTTCATCGTTAGCGATAGCTGCAGCAGTAGCTTCATACTTCACACGAAAGTCACGAGCACTGGAACCACCCACTACCAATACCACTACATCCGATTCCTTTGCAGCCTTTACAGCACCCGGAATATCGCTCATAGTCACATCACGGATAGCACAACCCTTCACGTAGTTCACCTTCGTATTCTTCGATACAGCAGCCTGGATACCTTCCAACGGAGTAGTGATGAACTTGTCATCCTGAGGAGCCGTATAGTCACCCAACTGGTTGTATTGAGTATCGGCATTCGGACCGATTACTGCAATGCTCTTCACATCCTTGCTCAAAGGCAAGATACCATCGTTCTTCAACAAAACGATACCTTCACGAGCCACTTCGCGAGCCACCTGACGGTGAGCTTCCGAACGTACATACTTCTTGGCATCCTTTGGAGAAACATACGGATTTTCAAACAAGCCCATCTTGAACTTCAAGCGGAGAATGTTTGCCACAGCCTGGTCTACATACTTCATTTCCAAACGACCTTCGTTCAAAAGTTCGAGGGTACGCTTGCCGTAAGCATTAGCACCGAGGTCCATATCCACACCAGCTTCAAGCGAAAGCTTACCAGCTTCTTTCACGTCAGCTGCTACATGGTGAGTACCTGCAATACCATCGATACTGAACAAGTCTGAATAAACGAAACCATTGAATCCCCACTTGCCACGCAAGATGTCGGTCAACAAGAACTTGTTCGATGTACAAGGAACACCGTCAATTGAGTTATACGAAGTCATGATAGTAGCCAAACCATTTTCCACTGCCATCTTCATTGGTGGAAGGAAGTCGGAGAACAATTGGTTCATACCTACCATTGCACGGTCGCCATTGTGACCACCTTCCGGAGAACCATAAGCAGCAAAGTGCTTCACGGTTGAGTACAAGTGCTTGCCATCGTTCTGTACATCGCCCTGCATACCCTTCATGTAAGCCACACCAAGAATACCTGCCAACATCGGGTCTTCACCGAAGCTTTCTTCCATACGAGACCAACGCGGTTCACGAGAGATATCCAACACCGGACCATAACCTACATTCGCACCTTGCAAGCGAGCTTCGAGCGCTACTACTTCACCAGCACGACGGAGCAATTCCGGATTCCAAGTACTTGCCATTGACAAACCAGTCGGGAATACGGTTGCACCGATAGCCATGTGACCATGCGGAGTTTCTTCAGCGAACAACACAGGAATACCCAAACGAGTTTCTTCTACGGCAAACTTCTGCAACTTGTTCAATGCTTCAGCTGCGAGTTCCGGAGTCAAGCCGTTTTCCAAAGTCTTCTGTGTCCATGGGTCTGCACGGAGAACGGCCCAATACGAACCGATAGGCATACCGTTGCCCATCTGCTTCTTGTAAAGTTCAGATGCTTCTACCTTGTTGCCAGTCTTGGTATACATTTCCCAACCCATCGGACAACAAAGCTGACCCACCTTTTCTTCTATCGTCATTCGCTCCATCAAGTCCTTGATACGTTCTTCAATCGGAGCGTTGGCCTGCTTATACAATGGCTTTTGTGCCATTGCCTGCCCTGCACCAATCAGCAGGGCAGCAACGAATAAATGTCTTATCTTCATTTTGATTATTTCTTAACTTTAAACTGCATGGCAATCGGTTCGTTCTTCAAGCCCTTCGGCAATGTAACGATAACCTTACCATCCTGTACCTTGCACTTCGCATTCTTGTTGTTGTTCAACACCTTCACCTTACCCTTCGGAATGTTTACAGTCCACTCGATTGTTTCAGGAACTGTTTCACCATCGGCTACCGTATAGATAGCATAAAGCGTTTCACCATCCTTATCAGCAGTAAACCATACGTTACCATCGTTGTAGTGCGGAGTGATGCGAGTATTGTAGATAGCCTGACCGTTCTGACGCAACCAGTTACCTACTTCGTGCAAACGTTCTACAATCGGTTGTTCGATGATACCATCGGCTGTAGGACCAACGCCCAACAAGAAACAACCACCCTTTGCACAGATTTCAGACAACAAGTTGATGACTGTCTGTGGAGACTTGTAAGGAGCATTAGGCACCCAACCCCAGTCGTGGCTCAATGTGATACAGCTTTCCCATGGGTAATCCAACTGAGTTTCAGGAATACCGCGTTCTGGAGTCTGGTAGTTTTCATTCTTACCACGGATACTGCGGTCTACAGAAATCAAGCCCGGATGCTTTTGACGAGCCTTTTCCAATACACGGTCAAGGTTCACCTGTTCACCAGTTACCCAACCACCATCCAACCAAAGGATATCGAAATGTCCATAGTTAGACATCAATTCGTTCAACTGATTTTCAGTGAATTCCTGATAGTTCTTCCACCAATCCGGATGTTGCTTGATGTTGTAGTTATGGTGACGGTTCGGAGTTGCATAGTACGGATTCCAGTACCATTCAGTATGCCAGTCAGGCTTTGAGAAGTAACAACCCATCATGAAGCCTTTCTTACGGAATGCATCCCATACGTGGTAAGCCACGTCCTTGCGAGGATTATCCTTGAACGGACCATTTGCGATAGAGAAGTCTGTATACTTAGAATCGAATGTACAGAAACCATCGTGGTGCTTACTTGTAAAAAGCATGTACTTGATACCTGCATCTTCCATTACATCCGCCCATTGTTCCGGATTGAAGTTCACTGGATTCAACTTGTCCTTCAAACCGAAGTACCACTTCTTGTATTCCACATACGGAAGGTTTTCCTTACGGGTAATCCAATCCACGTCTTCCGAGCAGATTGACCATGATTCCACGATACCTGGAACCGAGTAAAGTCCCCAGTGGAACAATACACCAAACTTCAAGTCCTGCCACTTGTCAAGCTTGTCCAATACCTGAGGGTCAGTAGGCCATACATAATCTGTAGCCTTCGACTGTTCGTGAACGAAGCCCTGCACCTGCTGTGCATTCATGTTGAGAGCCAAAGCAGCACCTGCCAAGCATCCCATTATCTTTTTCCAATTCTTCATAATCATAATCTTTATTATTTTTCCCGACTTTGTCATTCAGAGCGTAGCGAAGAATCTCGGGAACATCCACTCTTTATGTCATCGAGATTCTTCCTCCCTTCGGTCGTCTGAATGACATTGACGGAAGGAATAACTCTTTACTTCTTAACATTAAACTTCAAAGCCACCGGCTCGTTCTTCAAACCTTTCGGCAATTTCACTGTAACCTTACCGTCCTTGTAAGTATAGCTCACGGCGCGGTTACCCTTCAACAATGTCATGCGACCCACCGGTTCGTTACCTTCCCATTCGATGGTAGCCGGCAATGTTTCATCGTCTGCCAATGCATAAATCGCATAGAGAGTCTTGCCATTCTTGTTAGCGGTGAACCAAGTCTTGCCCGTATTGTAGTTCGGAGTGATGCGAGTGTTATAAATAGCTTCACCATTCACCTTCATCCAAGCACCTACTTCCTTCAAGATAGCTTCTACTTCCGGCTGAATCAAACCTTGCGGAGTAGGACCCACACCGAGAGCCAACGAACCACCCTTAGCACAGATTTCGGCCAACATACCTACTACGGTACGAGCACTCTTGAACTGTACATTAGGAATATAACCCCAAGCGTGACTCAAAGTGATACAGCTTTCCCATGGATGGTTCAACTGAGTTTCAGGAATACCACGTTCCGGAGTCTGGTAGTTTTCGTTACGTCCCTTGATGGCACGGTCTACCGAAATCAAACCCGGCTGAGTAGTGCTACGTACTTCGGCCAACAACTTGTCCAAATGTACATCTTCACCTCTTACCCAACCACCATCGAGCCAAAGAATATCGAAGTCACCATATTCGGTCATCAACTCCTTCAACTGGTTGTAAGTAAAGTCCTGATAGTTCTTCCACCAATCCGGGTGACGTTCCTTCTTGTAGTTGATACCACGACGAGGAGTATCGAATTCAGGGTTCCAAAACCATTCGCAATGCCAGTCCGGCTTAGAGAAGTAACATCCCATCATGAAGTTCTTCTTGCGGAACGCATCCCATACATGGCGAGCCACGTCCTTGCGAGGGTCGTTCTTGAACGGACCGTTAGCAATAGAATAATCAGTATACTTGGTGTCATACATACAGAAACCATCATGGTGCTTGGTAGTGAAAATCATGTATTTCATACCCGCTTCATCCATGATACGTGCCCATTGGTCAGGATCGAAATCTGTCGGATTGAATTCATCAATCAAGCCCCAATACCACTTCTTGAATTCATAGTAATTCGGAATCCAACGAACCAACCAGTCTTCCGAACAGAGTTCCCAAGATTCTACTACACCTGCTTGCGAGTAAAGTCCCCAGTGGAACAATACACCGAACTTCTGGTCTTGCCACTTGTCCAGTTTTTCCAACACCGCCTTGTCGGTAGGCCATTCGTAGGAATCCGAGCGTTCGTGCACGAAGCTGTTGTCCTTTTCAATCTGTGCATTCGCGTTCATAGCCAGCGCCAGCCCGAACAACGATGCAACCAATGTTTTCATCATTTTCATAAAAATACGTATTTAAATATTATTATTTATTTCCTTTGAATTCCCCTCTTGAGAGGGGCTAGGGGTGTGTGAGTCACACCAAGTTGTGTATATAACACACCCCCTTCCCCCTCTCAAGAGGGGAGATTTTCATTTCTGATTCTTGTTTTCTTCCAACCACTTCAAGTTGAATCGGTAGTGAATTCGGCTACTTACGATGTGGATCATGTTGTCCGGACTCTGTGTTCCTGCCAAATATCCTCTTGGCTCTGCATGTGTAGCATCCATATCGAAATCACCAGTCCAGGCACCACCATTCAGATGACGTTCCTTGCCATCCACCAACAGACGCTTCACCGGCCATGTCTTACCATCGTCATACGAGAGTGCCGCATACATGCCATAGCCCATGAACTTGTTTCCGTTAGCATCGGTAAATTCCATGCCACGGTCTTCCTTGCGGGTACGTTGCGGATGATCGGTAAACGAAACGAGCAACAACGGACCTTCCTTCAAGCGCATCAATACCAATCGCTGACCACCATCAATAGCCGGGAATTCCGATGCCTGATATTTCCAAGTCTTACCCATATCTTTCGAGATACTCATCGGCATCATCTTCTTGCCGTTTTCACCTTCTATGCTATTGCCTCGACCCAAAGCCAAGAGATTGCCATTCTTCAATGTCACTATACCTACATGAATACCGGCAATGGTTGTACCCTTACCACCTTCCTTGAAGTCCGGCATCGGTGCACCGTCCCATGGATCATTCCAAGTCTTTCCACCATCCTTGCTGATATGTATAGCTGCTCCATCGTGACTGCCCGGACCAGCATCGCAAGCCTGAATCATCCAGCCTTCGGGAGTCATGATCGTACCCGAAATGACCTGATGACGCTTAGTATGCTCCGGTGCTATGATTTGTGACTTGCTCCACGAAAGACCATTGTCCGTACTGGTACGCATTACCATCATCAAGTTCTGCCAGTCGCCAGCAGCCTCTACGCCATTGAAGTGATAAAGGGTTCCCTTGCCATTATTGAAGATTGAAGAACCTGTCATGTTACGGTCGGGCACCTTGTAGAACATTTCCGCCGGAGTCCATTCGGTTGCCCCCTTCTTCAAGCGAGACGACAACACCACCATGCCGCGTCCGTTCTCCTGATTGGCCGTGAACCAGATTGCCAACATGTCTCCATTGTCGCACCAAGTGATGGAAGGCTGATGATTATGAGCATAGAAAGGAGTATTCGAACCCACTATCGGTTTCTTGACAAACACCAATGGTTCCAAGAAACATGGCTTGGCCATATCGATGGCTACCGATGGAAGCGGTTCATCGCTCTGCACCACACGGAAACCGGTCAACGAATGCTTGTCTTCCGGAATCATGGCCAAGCGATTGGCACTACGAAGATACTCGTCCGGTGTGTGATGACTACCTCCACGAGTCACTCGATATTCGCCATCAGCCGGTCCTACCGGGTCAGTCTGTTCTTCCGGTGAATATGGGCCATACCAGTCCAAGCACCATTCTTCTACATTGCCATGCATATCGTACAAGCCAAATGCATTCGGTCGGGTCTGTCCTACCTTCAATGAAACAGCTTGGTAATCGCGGGCAATGGTCTGATTGCGTCGCATGTTCGACGACAATCCGTCGCCTGTATAAAACAAAGTATATGTACCTGCTCTACAAGCATACTCCCATTCGGCTTCGGTAGGCAGACGATAACTCTTGCCCTCTTTTTCGGAGAGCCACTTACAGAAATCTACCGCATCCTGATAAGATACGTTCACTACTGCATCATCGTCTTCGGTAGACACATTGTTTTTACCACGGAGTTTCTTGTGTTCCGGACGGAACAATTCATATTGCGCATTGGTCACTTCGGTAGCCCCCATACGGAATGCTTTGGAGATATTGACCTTATGAGCCGGAGCTTCATCATAGTTTTCCCCCTTGCCTTCGCTACCCATATAGTAACTTCCGGCCGGGATTTCTACCAAATCAATCAACGGCTTTGTTTGAGAGAAGGCAGGTGCCTGAAATAAAAATGCTGCCACGATAGGCAAGCCAATTCTTTGAATATTCTTCATGTATCTAGGTTCTAGGGTGTACACAGCACAAATATACATAAAAAAACGCAGAAAACAATGTTTTCCGCGTTTTCTATATTTAATGTTCTTCTTTCACCTGGAAAGAAGTTGTCCCCGAGATAATTTTTCCTTCTTTGGTCATACCTTCTACTTTAACAATATATGTTCCACACATATCTGAAGTCCAACATTCCAACTGACAATCATTTACAGTGACATTAGGATTCCAATAAAGTGTATGGCGCAAATCAGGACAACTTGATTGTCTCCATGATGGATGTTCATACCCTTGCTTTGACAATACTCCTTCATATTCTACTACTACGCTATTCCCTGACAATTGGAAGCTAGGCATCCAATGATTAGGAGTACGGAAACTGACAATACCTTCGTATACCTGCTCACCAAAGATATATTTACCTGCATATACATCTACCCACTTCACGAAATAAGGATTATAAGACAATAAGTCCTGATGATTCATAATAGTCACGCCATCCAACAAAACCAATGTATTCCCATTATTGGATGCCCCAGAAACTTCATCGAAAATGGTAATTAGTTTCTTTTCTCCTTTCGTCATGGTACTTACCCCCGTTATAAATTCCAGGAAAGTTTCTTCAAATGTTGGGAATCGTTTGTATTCATCCAAGTCAAAAGACCATCGCGGTTTATAATTATAAAAAGTTGCAGGTAGCTCTTTCTTTATACTGTCAGCAGGATAAAAACGAGCACTTTGTATTTGCATACAACGTTCCATCAATTCTTGTTCCTGATCCTTATGCAAACGAATGGCACGAAGTTTTGACGGAGGAGTTGCAATAAATGGAGAAACCATTTCCAGTTGTCCATCACCCTCAACTCCTGCAAACATTTCTTTCACGCCAGGTAATGAAGGTGTATAAAAATAAACAGTACCATTATTTGCTATTTGACCTGCATAATAGTTCATGTTTTTACCTTTGACTGACAAGTTCGGTCTCATAAACTCTTTATTATCACCCCATGGAACAAAACAAGCTTCTACAATCATTCCCTCAAGTTCGGCCATTTTTTCTTCGTTATCTTTTTTAGGGAAATGGCGTTCTTCAAGTTGATTTTCACAAAACAAAGATCCAGCTTTCACCACAGAAAGGCTATAACGGACATCCTCTTGCAAACCATCCACAACTATAGAAACTTTAGACCTTGTGCCAAATATTTTACGATCGGTTTTCACGCGAATATTGTCTTGAGTTACAGAACAAACCTGCGCAGGCGTGGCTTCGTCTACAAATACCACTTGATCCAATGTCGGAGAATAACGCAATGAATTAAACACCGCTATAGGTTTACGAAAGAAAATACTTTCTCCTTCATTACGCATCCAGCGAGTATAAGCGACCAACTCATAAACTCCAGATGAAAGCGTATAGGGTAAATCTATGACTGCATTTCCCTGCGCATTATCCAATTGTACTTTTACCTGGACTGAATTATAAGCATCACCCAACAATTCGATATAAGCCACACGGCTCATATCAAGAGAATTATGCTTATCATCCATTCCCCATACTCCCAAATACATTTTCTCACCCGCTAAATAGAAATCCTTATCCGTCTGCACATGCAACCTTTCATACGGTTGAGCCATTACGGTAATCATACTCCACCAAAAACAAGCGAGCAATATATTAATCGTTCTTTTCATTGCTTCTAGAATTTAATGTTATACGAGACAAAAGGAATCGGAGCGCCAAAAATAGACATCCGATAACCTTTGACACCTTCATCTCCTTCATTCTTGAAATAAATTGAATAGACATTCTTACGTCCCAACAAGTTATATATACCTACCGTAAAAAAACGATGAGTCTTCGCTGTCAATTTATGGCTTGGTTTGATATTGAACGACACATCCATTCGCATATAGTCAGGAATACGTACTTCATTTCTATTAGTATAGAAGAAAGAAGGAGCTCCCACTGTATGGTCATAGTACTTGGAGACTGGCATTGTCTGCGGTCTACCTGTGCTATAGTCAAAATTCAACGATGCACTATAACGTTTAGTAAACTGGTAGTTACCCACCAACTTTACCTCATGAGGCTTGTCATATTCAGCCGGATACCACTCACCGTCATTTACCGGTTTTTCTATACGCGAATCACTTTGCCGGAGTTCAGTACGCGAATAAGTATAACTCAACCAGCCATTCAGTTTACCACTCGGTTTCTTTACCATGAATTCCACACCATATGCCCGGCCTTCTGTCGGTATGACATCCGTTTCCAAATGAGGATTCATCAACAATTGCGCACCGCTTCGATAATCCAAATAATCCTGTAGTTTTTTGTAATATGCTTCTACAGAAGTCTCTATTCCACCATCCATTAAGTCCAGATATAACCCTGCAGAATACTGCTCACCTAACTGAGGTTTGATATGCATGTCACTTAATTTCCAAGTGTCTGTAGGCGACATTACCATGGTGTTAGAAACCTTATGTATATATTGGCGCATCGTATTATATCCAGCCTTGATAGAGAAATTATCCAACAAATTATACCTCATCGAGAGTCTCGTTTCAGCTCCGTGATAAGTTTTAAGGTTCTTACTACCTTCTACCGCAACCGTATCTACTACGTTATGAATAGTTGGTAGTTCACCCTCAGTATAAGTACGATAGGTTCGCGGTCCTAACGCACTGAACCAACTATATCTTACCCCAGCACTAATCATCAACCGCTTGGTTATTTCCCATTCCTCATTGGCGTAAATGGCAGTTTCCAATGCATTCTCTTTCTGCATTGTTTGTGCATTACGCAAAGAACCGGCAGTAGCCGGCAACACCTTACCAGGAAGCACGTCATACAAAATTCCATTGACACCCCAATTCAAAGTGTGTCCCTTCAAGCCCGAAACTTCAAAATCCGACTTCAAGAAATACTGGTTAATATCAAACGACATTTTATAAGCATCATTCTCATTCGCATAGTTTTCTGTAGCATAATCATAATGGTCATACCCCATCGATACGGACGAACGGAAATTTTCCTTGAACAAATGCACCCACTTCATCGAAGCGTTGATGTTAGTATAGTTATACTTTTCTTCTTCCACAAAGTTAAAACGGTCGTAGCTATAATATCCATTCAGATAAAGGTGGTTACGCGAATTGAATTGATGCGAGATCAACGCATTTGCATCATAAAATCCAGCCTTACCATTCTTATATCCACTCTTCTCTGGTATAATACCTAATATCCAATCCGAATAAGTGGTACGTCCACTCAAAAGGAAAGACGTTTTCTTCTTTTTCAAAGGACCTTCTATATTGAAACTGCTTGTCAGCAATCCTAAGCTCACTTCTCCATGATACTCTTCCTTATCCCCCTTACGGCTATTGACGTTCAATACAGACGAGATACGTCCACCATACTTCGGAGGAATACTACTTTTATACAACTCCATATCATCCAGTACATTACCATTGAATGCCGAGAAGAATCCGAACAAATGTGTAGGATTGAATACCGTATTTTCATTGAAAAGAATCAAGTTCTGGTCAGTTGCACCCCCACGGACATTGAAACCGCCAGATGCCTCACCCATCGTTTTTACGCCAGGTAAAGTCTGTACTATTCGTAAAATGTCCAGCTCGCCAAAAGCCGTAGGAATTGTTTTCAACTCTTGCACAGCCAATTTCTGTACCCCCATCTGTACATCTTCTACATTCTTTCGCTTTCCGGCAGTCACAGTAACTTCGCCCAAAGTATACATTTTATCCTCCAATTCTATATCCAGACGTCCAGCATCATATACCATCAACCGTCGGCGAGTATCCATAATTCCCATGCCGGATATTTCCACTTCCACCTGACCTTTAGGAACCCTCAGTACATAGTCGCCATCTAACCCGCTTACCGCCGCACTCCATTTAGGTTCCTTGATAACCATATTGACTCCCATCATGGGTTCCCCGGTTTTAAAACTAGTGATGACTCCTCGTACTTCTACCATGTCCTCGTCCGAAACCTTTTCTTTGTTGCCAATGACATAAATTTTGTTTTCCGAGTCAGCTTTCTTGCTATCAGACAACAAATTGTTGATACTTCCTTCACTCACAGCCTTTTCTGCATACCACTGCGCAAACGCAGGCATCCGATCGATTAGAAATTTATTCTTCAAAATATGGATATAGCTGTCATTGATAAAAGTACATTTCAAATCTGTTCCCTTCAACAATTCATTCATGAAGGACTTCATGTCTTTCATATCCGCATTTACGCTCACTGTCATGCCTTCCACTTCGGCTGGAATCCAGAACAAACGATAAGTTGTTTGTTTTTGAATTTGCTCCAACACACCCGATAGCGGTTTCTCTTTCACCTGAAACTGTTGGGCAGAAACTTCCCCTCCTAAAACAGCCAACAGACTTAATGTTACAAACAATTTTTTCATGTTCCGTTATTTAGCCAAAGTTTCACAATAGGTAGCCAATTTAACCCAATCTTCCATACGTCGTTCATTGGGACGTAGTTTTTCATCCTTACAGAACTTTTTCAACTGCTCCTTATATCCCTTGAATCGAGAAATAAAATCATCACGACCATCCATCACCATCCATTTATTTCCTTTTCGCAACCACACACGTTCTTTCAGCGAAAATTTTTGCTTGGACAGCCCGTCTACATAGACTTTACTAATGTTACTCACATAATATTGTTTATACAAAGCCCAACCGGTTCCTTCAAACAACACTAAGTAATAGGTGTCCTCAGGCGACCCTTCCTTTTTAGTCAACCAAACATAATCCCATTTCCCCATGGTTAGACGAGGAATTTCTACAGGATCCAATTTAACATTGAACTTACCGCCTGGAGATTGCATTACAACACGGCGCGTATAACAATCCAAACGAAAAGGCACATCTGTGTATAAGATACCGTTAAAGACCACCTTTCCTTTTGTATATTCATTTGCATAAGGTGTATTGGCATAATACCCCAAAGGATATCCCGCCTCCAATTCTCCATGATAAAGAAGTGCGTAACCGCCGGCAACTTCCTGATATCGAGTGCTCATAGTCTGGGCATGCAGACTGGACGAAGCCATAAAAACTCCTAATAGGAGCAATACTATTCCTTGGATTCTCATAATGTTTATTTTAACATTCAGAATTATTCATGATTATTCGGCCAAAAATCCGGACGCTTTTTGGTAGCCCCCTGAGTCTTTCTACAATCAATACATTCTTTGCTGTAAAGTATACTTTCGGCATCAATGTTTTCGCCAGGACTGACAGCCAAAGCACCATTATATTTTATTTTTTCCAGCCATTCCTTTCCCCAATTTGGATTACTTGTATTTGGGAGTGTACTATGACAATTATCATATTCTGAATGATTCAATACTAAATCCGATTCATACAAGAACATCCGTTTGGTTTTTACATCCGATGCAATGACATATCCTCTTACGGATTTCTCCGGATTGGAATAGCAGAACACATTACCTCTTACATCGGTTGGCATTGGAGTAAAAAGCCCGTCGCTTTCCTCTGTATAGAGTTTCATTAACCGGAAATATTCGTATGCTTCTTCCGTCAAGCTCCATTGTTTCAACAACACGCTATAGATATAAGAAATTCGGATATCCTCCACTCCAATACGGAACAACTCATGCCCCTTCACCGAATTTTCTGTCAAATCTGCGGCAGAATAGATATTGAGCGTATAAGAGTTGTTATGCATCCAGCAATAATAATACGGATTCTTCCCGTCTTTGGCATCACCATAGAACTGATCATTAAAATGTAAAAAACCAGGCATTTTAGCACCAAAAGGATCTATCGAAGCGCGAAATTCCCAATCCTCCTCATAGGTCCACATATAGAAACGGCTATCATTAGCATTTCCATAGGTTGTTACATGGAATGATACCGATTTGTCTTCCCTTTCCTTATAGCTGACATCATAGATATCGGGGGTTGACAACAATGGTTGAAACTTAGACTGGTAGATTTCTCCCCTGACACTTATTTCTACGGCATATTGCGTATTCTTTTCCAATTCTTCTGTATCAATGATATACTTACCATCCTCTATATTTATCGCTTTCTCACTACGATATCCGTTTTGTCCTATAATGTATACGTCAGCATCCGTAATATAGCTTACCGAAAGTCCTGAATTTAAAGGAAGCGTACGGGAGATATAAAATACGGATTCTTCACCAGACAAGATCCGCCCCTCTATCACCAATTCTTCTTGGTAATTATTAGAAATCTCAAGGGGTATTTTGTATTCGTTTACACAACTACACAAAATTCCCACAAACGAAATGAGTGTTAAAAATTTACGCATATCTCAAATTATAGAATTCGTTTCATTAATTCCACCACATCTTCCACATTCGTGAACATGGTTTTTTCCTCTTTCAAAATCAATTCAATTTCTTCTTTTCTTTCAGGGAAAAGCTTCAGCAATGTTTTCTTATCCTTGAATTTCAGCATCTTCTGGTCAAAAAAGACATAGTAAGTGTTCTTGTTCGATCGCCTGTACACTTCATTAGAAGCATTTGGCCTTGCTTCCGTATGATAAATATCATGGGTTACAGCAGAAACATTATAATTATGAACTTTACTATGCGTTACTTGTCCATAAGCTCCTTTATAACCAATGTTTGTCATCGATATATTCCAATCTACTAACAGATACTTCGAATTGACAGGAATTACTTCATAAAAACGATTTTTTATAGGTATAAAGCGATGCTTGCCAATCAATACACTATCAACAGATTGAATATTTCCTAAAATCATATTATCATCACCTTGTTTATACATCATCAGATGTTTTGTAGCATCATAATTGACCGGAACATTTACCTTCTTGTTTCCTTTCAGGATAATAACACCCTGTTGGTATTCAGGAAACAACATAGCCGATTGCGAATAAGAAAGTATCGGAATGAAAATCAGGATAAGAGAAATTATGTACTTCATAGATGAGAGAAAAAAACTGAGGGACCTAATGGTCCCTCAGTAAATTATGGTCTGTAAATTATTTCACGTTAGGACCAGCACCCCATTGTGGAGCACCTTGGTCTTGCCATACACGTTCGCTGTTCAAAACACCCTTAGTCGGAGTTGTAGAGAAACCTTGAGACTTGTAAGCAGCCCAAATGTTATCATACATCAAGTCTGTAGGACTTGGTTCTGATACAGAGGTACGACGTGGGAATACATTTGCAGGCATATCGTTAGCTGCATAGTCATAACGAGCCAAAATGTCAGAATCGAACTTCGGACAACCAGAACGACGGCCTGTTACAAACATTTCAACCGGTTGCAAAGAGAAGTGGATAATCTGTTGCAAGAATACCTTTTCCAAGTCAGTATCCTTATCACCTGTCAACTGATAGTCTGTCATACCCAACAATGTTTCTACTTCACCAGCCTTCAAGTCGATTACAGCT
Source organism: Bacteroidaceae bacterium (assembly GCA_017558175.1). Lineage (GTDB taxonomy): Bacteria > Bacteroidota > Bacteroidia > Bacteroidales > Bacteroidaceae > Phocaeicola. The sequence goes on along the minus strand of JAFYWH010000111.1, from coordinate 4,911 downwards.
TCGAATGGGTCATAGTCATAAGTCTTACCGTAGTAAGGAATCTTATTCTTTTGAGCCAACAAGTTATATTCTTCTACAGAAGCCTGTACAGCCTTCTTGAAGTAAGCCTGAGCCTGAGCTGTTTGATTTTCGTAAAGTGCGAATTCAGCCAAGTAGAGGTTAACTTCTGCTGTTGTCATATACATACCCCACCAAGGTACATCTTCTGTATCTTGGATTACGATAGCGTCATCTTGTGGAGCAGTAGGAACTGTAAAGTCTACACGACCACGCAACATTTCTTCCTGAAGAGCAGAAACACGAGTATAACTGTGCTTGTCATCGAACTGAGCGTTCTTTGAGTTAAACCAGTCAGCAAATGCAGGATCAATACCTACATTATAATCCATTGGATAACCATGGTAGCGTACCCATGGTTCGCCCAAGCCCTTCCAAGCCTTGAAACGAGTCTTACCATCGATAACTTCAGTTTCAACATTTTCCATAATGAATGATGGAACTGCCTTGTCTGCTGCCAAGAAAGCATCAACAACCTTAGAGTTCCAGCTATTCTTCTTATAGATAAAACGGACACGTGGGTCTTGGTTACCTACCAAGAAATCAATCATACGGTTAGAAGCATAGATTGTTGGCAAGCCGTTACCTGTTTGGTAAGCGAAGTCATTGTTAGAAGTGTTAGTTGCACACTTATTGAACAAGAAGTCATCAGCAGCGCCATCCATCACACCGCAAGAAGCAGACTTAACCTGAGCAACGATAGACTTAGCCTTGTTCAAATCCTGATGAATCAAACGAGCGGCAATCTTCAACTTCAAAGAGTTGGCCAACTTAGCCCACTTGTTCATGTCACCACCATAAACTACATCCTGCTTAGTCAAAGCATATTGGTTAGTTGCAGTAGTGAAAATCTTGATACATTCATCCAAATCAGAAAGGAACAAGTCATACAAGTCCTTTACTGCATCGTACTTTGGAGTCAAAGTACCGCCGTAACGAGCCTGTGCAGCTTCTGTATAAGTAATGTCACCACAGAAGTCTGTATCGTAGATACCCAAGTAAGTAGCCAATACCTTTACAATTGATTCCAATTGCTGGTATCTAGCCGCATCTTCTGGAGCCATTTGGCTCAATTCGTACTTAATCATATACAGATAGTTCTGAACGGCAATGTTCTTGTAACCACCCTGCTGTGAACCTTCGATGATTGTTTCAGTTGCACTACCAGATGGAACTGCTGTCTGTACACAATATGCAAAGTTTGTAGAGTTGAAGAACCAATATGTATATGAACTTGGGTCAAATTCCAAAATAGCTTGTCCCAACAAAAACTCTGGGCTAGCGGTAGAAATCGCATCCTTCTTCGTATTCAAATCAGCGAAGTCGTCTGCACAGCTACTAGCAGAAAGCATTGCACCACCTAAAAGTGCAGCTGCAAACAGATTTTTATAGTTTTTCATTTTATTCCTATTATTGAATATTATAATATAAGATTAGAATGTAGCGTTAACAGTGAATGTGAAGTTTGTAGTCACACCATTGAATGAACGCAAACGGAATTCAGCAGCAGCTGTACCACGAACAGCTTCCGGATTTTCACCGTTAGGCATTGAGTTCAACAAGTAACCCAAGTTGTGAGCAGCAGCAGTCAAAGACAAGTTCTTTGCACCAATCTTACTTGCGATGTTGCTTGGGAATGTATAGCTCAAGTTCACATCACGCAATGCGATGTAGTTCAACTCAGTGAACCATGCATCGTTTACAACACCACGGTCATAAGAAGCATTTACCCACTGGTTGTTACGGTAAATCCAACCTGCTTGGTGAGTAGGCTCAATCTTACCCTTTGCCATCAATTCCTTGTAAGTTTCACCGCTGCTATACTGACCTGAACCTACTGTATAAGTAGAACCGTCAGGCTGTGCAAGGTTTGTACCTGCCAACATGATACCATCAGGAATAATACCATCGTGATAAGTGATACCATCCCATGCAGAAGTCCAAGTTTCGCCACCATGACCCGGAGCACCTTCCAATGATTTCTTCAAGAAACCATATGCAGTACCATAGTGAGAACCGTAAGAAGCTACATAACCACCGAAGCGAGCATCCAAAGAAATGTTCAATCTCCAGTTCTTGTAACGCAAGCCTGTTGATACAGAACCCAAGAAGTCAGGGTTAATAGAACCCAATTCCGAGATTTCACCTGAACGTGACCAATAACCTGTACGAGAAGAAGCGTGGTAACCTACTACAGGCAAACCAGATTCCTTATCAATCTTAGTACCAGAGTCAGTCATCAACAAACCATATTCACCGCCTACCTTAGCTACAGAACCTACGCGGAAGTTACCATAAGCAACGTCACCGGCCAATGTGATAAAGTCTGCTACGTTTTCGTGCAATGAAACGATCTTAGACATGTTCTTTGTATAAGTAAAGTTCAAGTCCCAAGTCCAGTCCTTGTTTTCGAACGGAGTAGTATTCAAAGCAATTTCAAAACCTTGGTTCTGGATATCACCGGCATTAACCAACTGCTGGCTCAAACCTGATACAGAAGGAACAGAGATAGTCATGATCTGGTCTCTAGTATTTTCCTTATAGTAAGTAGCATCCAAATTGATGCGGTTTTCCAAGAAGCGGAGATCCAAACCGATTTCCCAAGAAGTCTTGCGTTCAGGCTTCAAGTTCTGGTCGTAAGACTTTGAATCTTGAGACAAGTTGTAGATCTTGTCACCATTCAAAGTAGTAGATGTGTTCAACTTGTAAGCTGAGTTGATGATGTATGGGTCAGTATCGTTACCTACCTGTGCCCATGATGCACGTACCTTAGCGAATGAAATCCATGAAGGCATCTTTTCCTTCAAAGTTTCGTGAATCAACCAAGAACCTGATACAGATGGATAGAAGTAAGAGAATGTACCGTGACCATCACCATATACCAATGATGAAGACCAGTCGTTACGACCTGTAATATCCAAATACAATTGGTTCTTCCAGCTTGTACCTACCTGACCAACTACAGACATCATTGTCTTTTCGCCAGAAATGTTACCGCTATACTTAACGGCATTCTTTGAGTTGCTAATAAAGTATTGGTTAGGAACGACCAAGCCACCATCAGTTTCCAATGACTGTGCCTGTGCGAAGCTATTGTAGTATTCACCACGTACAAAGCCATGAATTTCGAAATCGTCATTCAACTGCTTGTTTACATGGAAGTTCGCATTCAAGTTAGTCTGTTCCTTAGTTGTGTTACCCATACCATAGTAACCACCTTCGTTAGCATAACCAGAACCCGGTTGCTTATTTTCATAACGAACATAGTAGTAGTTGTAGCTTGCTTCAGCATTGAACTTCAACCAATCGAGGATGTCGATGTTCAACTTCAAGTTCGGACGAACTGTTGTTTCCTTGCGAGAGTATTCATTTTCAAACAAGCTCCACCATGTACCTCTACCCGGCATGTTACCATATTCATCACCGTATGAAGAGTTTGCCAAACCACCATGAGCACCCTTGTACTTATTGCGACCATCCTTTGCATTGTATTCACGAGTCCAAGTACCATCAATGAAGTTTTCACCGATGTTGCGTTCCGGATTCTTCGGATTAGAGTTTGCAAAGTTGATACCTGCTTCAAGCATTACCTTGTCTGTCAACTTGTGAGAAGCCTTAGCCAAGAAAGACAAACGGTCGAACGAAGTGTTCGGAGTTGTTGAAGTAGCGTGCTTGTAAGACAAAGAAGTATAGAAGTTTGTTGTTTCGTTACCACCGCTTACTGCCACATTGGTATTAGTATTGAAACCAGTATCATAAGAATCCTTGAAGTTGTTCTTCTGAGCAGCATAAGGAACCATAGTACCATCGTAATACTGTACCATAGAGCCATCGAAACGAGGACCGAAGCCCATACCAGTACCTACATCGATAGACTTATTACCTTCGTTGTTCACATACCATGAATTATAAGAGTCAAACGGGGTGTCAGTCCAAGTGATGTAACCCGGCAAATAACCTGTACCGAATTCGTTCTGGAAATCAGGTTGGCCTGTCATCTTGTCAAAACCAATAGTCTGTGTAAAGTTGATACCAAGACCCTTCTTACCCTTACCAGACTTAGTTGTGATAACGACAGCACCGTTCAAACCGCGAGAACCATAAAGTGCAGTTGCAGCAGCACCCTTCAATACAGATACAGATTCGAAGTCATCCGGGTTCAAGTTCTTCAATTCGTTACCGAAGTCAGAGTTAGAACCATGCCAGTCCGCATCGTTTGAGTTGTTGATCGCATTGTCAAGAATGATACCATCCACAACATAGATAGGCTGGTTGTTTGCACCCAAAGTAGACGCACCACGGATCAAAATCTTGTTAGAACCGAACAAACCACCATCCGACTGACCGATTTCAACACCGGCTACCTTACCTTGCAAAGCAGATACAGGGTTCACCACGTTAGCGTTCAAGTCTTCACCCTTCATTTCAGTTACAGCGTAACCCAAGGCCTTCTTTTCACGCTTCATACCGAGAGCGGTTACTACCACTTCTTCCAAAGCCTGAGTGTCGTCTGCCAAAGTAACCTTCAACGGAGTACCGTTCCAAGCGATTTCTTGAGTTTGGTAACCTACGAATGAAATCTGGATGATGTCACCCTTCTTAACATTCGGCAAAGTGAAATTACCATCGAAATCGGTAATTGTACCATTGGTAGTACCCTTAACGATTACAGAAGCACCAATAACCGGACCCAGAGCATCCTCTACAGTACCGGTAGCTGTTTCACTCTGCTGTGTGATCTTCACGTCGTCAGCTCCCGGAGTGGAGTTGGCGAAAGCTGCTCCTGTTGTTCCCATCAAGAACAGCATCATACTGACTGTTTTAAGTCGTTTTAACATAGCTGTGATTTTTAAG
>JAFYWH010000110.1 GCA_017558175.1 Bacteroidaceae bacterium | reverse complement strand
TTAAGCCTTGTCACGCCGATGGTACTGCGTTTGTGGGAGAGTAGGTAGCCGCCGTTTTAGTTGAAGCCTTCGATATAGAAATATATCGGAGGCTTTTTTATTGTATCTATCTTTAGGTATTAGCACAAAAAAATAAAAGCAGCTTTTAAATAGCTGCTTTTATTTCTGTGGAGCTGGAGGGAGTCGAACCCTCGTCCAAACGAGGAAGCCATATGCTTTCTACATGCTTATCTCTGCCTTCGGTTTTCGAGTGTAGGCAAGACCAGAGCCACCAACCTGCACCTTAGCTTCTAAAACTTCGGATGAGCCGCGAAGCGAGACTCTACCTATTCCCGATTTTGCTGTGCCGCTTAACCAAACGCTTCGGAACAAGAGCTTTTGAGCGACATCCCGTTTCCGCCACTGTGGCAGAAATAAAGGTAATCTACTGTACTTCGATTACGCTGCGAGAGCATAAGTATTGTTGCCAGATAATAGCTTGATAACTGATATTTAAGTGCAAATTACCGACGCACTGCATGCTTACATACCACTCCAACCCGCTGTCAAATCCAGTCAACCCCAAATTTGTCGAACTCGTTGGAAGTTCTTCTGCGCAAAGGTACGAAGTTTTTTTGAGATATTCTATTGTCTGAAGTAGATTATATGTTAAAATATAATGTCATCTTGAACTAAAGTCAAGATGACATTATAGATTTAAGTACTAACTTTCTTCTTATTTAGAATAATTCATATGGAATTCAACTACTGCTTCGATACCCTTACGGAACATATCAAGTGAGAAACTTTCATTCGGTGAGTGGATAGCATCTGCTTCCAAACCGAAGCCCATGAGTACTGTCTTGATACCGAGGATGCGTTCAAAGTCACTGATGATAGGAATACTACCGCCACGACGAACGGCTAACGGCTTCTTGCCGAATGCCTTGGTGAAGCCCTTTTCAGCAGCTTGATAAGCCGGAAGAGAGATTGGACAAACGTAACCTTCGCCACCATGCATCGGAGTCACTTTCACTTGTACATATTCAGGAGCGATGCTGTTGATGTAGTCGATGAACAATTGTGAGATGGTTTCGTGATCCTGATGAGGAACCAAACGGCATGATACCTTAGCGTATGCCTTTGATGGAAGCACGGTCTTTGAGCCTTCACCTGTATAACCGCCCCAAATACCGCACACGTCGAACGACGGACGACAGCTATTGCGTTCCAAAGTAGAGTAACCCTTTTCGCCCTTCAATTGCTTCACGCCAATAGCGTCCATATACTTCTGTTCGTCAAACGGAATCTGTGCAATCATTTCGCGTTCTGCAGCCGGTACTTCTTCCACTTTGTCGTAGAAGTGAGGGATGGTGATGCGTCCGTCTTCGTCCACGACCTTCGAGATGAGATCGCAGAGGGTATTGATTGGGTTAGCTACGGCGCCACCAAAGTGACCTGAGTGCAAATCGCGGTTCGGACCAGTTACCTCAATTTCCCAGTAAGCCAAGCCACGGAGACCGGTAGTCAATGACGGGAGTTCAGCACCGAGCATAGAGGTGTCTGACACGAGGATAACGTCTGCTTTCAACAATTCCTTATGTTCCTTGATGAAGGCGTTCAAGCTTGGTGAACCGATTTCTTCTTCGCCTTCGAAGATGAATTTCACATTGTGTTTCAACAGGCCATTCTTTACTACATATTCGAAAGCCTTTGCCTGAATCATGCCCTGACCCTTGTCGTCGTCAGCGCCACGAGCCCAGATGCGTCCGTCGCGGATTTCCGGTTCAAACGGATTGCTCTTCCAGAGTTCGAGTGGTTCGGCCGGCATTACGTCGTAGTGTGCATAGATGAGCACAGTCGGAGCATCGTCGCTTACGTGCTTCTCTGCGTACACCAATGGGTTGCCTGCTGACGGCATCACTTCTGCCTGGTCGGCACCTGCTTCGAGGAGGAGTTCTTTCCAGCGTTCTGCACAAGCGAGCATGTCGCCCTTATGCTGTGGTAATGCACTGATACTAGGGATACGGATAAGGCTGAACAATTCGTCCATGAAACGAGCCTCGTTGTCTTGAATGTATTTTTTTACTTCCATAATATTAAACTTGTTTGGGGATAAAGGTAGTGCTTTTGTGGGAGATGAGAAAATAAAATATATAAAATAAAATGTCATTCTGAGCGAAGTGAAGAATCTGAAGACATAAAGTGGATGTAAACAGATCCTTCGCTGACACTCAGGATGACATTGTTGAAGTGTAAATAAAATGCTTACAATCGCGTGGTGCGATTGATCAAGTAATAATCCAAAATGGTCATGGCTGCCATAGCTTCTACGATGGGAACCGCACGTGGAAGCACGCAAGGGTCGTGGCGGCCCTTCGCTTTTACGATGGTATCGTTTCCATCGATGTCGACGGTCTGTTGCTCCATAAGGAGGGTAGCCACCGGCTTGAATGCCACACGGAAGTAGATGTCCTGTCCGTTGCTGATACCTCCTTGGATTCCACCTGAGTGGTTGGTGCGTGTGTCGATGCTTCCGTCGTGGTTGTAGAACACATCGTTCTGTTGGCTACCGCGCAAGGCCATGTTGTCGAATCCTTCGCCGTAAGCAAATCCCTTCACGGCATTGATGCTGAGCATGGCACTGCCCAAGGCTGCATGGAGCTTTCCGAAGGCGGGTTGACCCAACCCCACTGGACATCCTTGGATGACGCAACTGATGACACCTCCGATGGTATCACCTTCAGCCTTTACCTCCTTGATGAGAGTCGCCATTTCTTCCGCCTTCACGGGGTCGGGGCAACGTACATCGTTGGTCTCGATCAAATCGAGGTTGTATTCCTGATAACTCTTCTCCAACTTGATGTCGCCCACTTGTTGGGTGTATGCTGTGATACGGATACCGAGTTGGTGCAAGGCGAGTTTGGCCAGCGCACCGCCTACCACACGCGAGATGGTTTCACGAGCCGACGAGCGTCCGCCACCGCGATGGTCGCGGATGCCGAACTTCTGCGTATAGGTATAGTCAGCATGTGAAGGGCGGTAGAGGTTACGGATGTTCTCGTAATCGTTGGAGTGCTGGTTCTTGTTCCATACGATGAATCCGATAGGACAACCAGTTGATTTTCCTTCGAATATACCTGAAAGGAACTCCACCTTGTCTGCCTCTTGGCGACTAGTCGTGAGTTGCGATTGACCCGGGCGTCGGCGGTTCAATTCTTGTTGTATGAAGTCCGTGTCGATGGTGATGCCTGCAGGGAAGCCGTCAATCACACCACCCACTCCAGGACCGTGAGATTCGCCGAAGGTGGTCAAACGAAAGATATTTCCAAATGAGTTGAACATAGTTATAGTTTTAGAGGAGTTAAGGGAGTTAAAAGGAGTTATCGGCTCTCTGAGCCTAAGGAGATAAAGCCGATAGTTTTGTTGATTCAGACTATTGGCCTCTAACTCCTTGTCCGAAGGACGAGCGAAGCGATAACTCCTGTTAACTTCTTTATCTCCTTATGAAAATTAGAATTTCACTTCCGGAGCCTTGTTGGCACCTTCTTCTGCCTCGAAGTAGGGACGCTTATCGAAACCGCACATACTAGCAATGAGGGTGCGTGGGAATGTACGGATGGCAGTATTATAAGAACGAGCAATTTCATTGAAATTACGACGTTCTACGCTGATACGGTTTTCGGTGCCTTCCAGCTGCGCCTGCAATTCCTTGAAGTTTTCGTTTGCCTTCAAGTCAGGATAAGCTTCGGTGATGGCCAGCAAACGACCGAGTGCCGATCCGATTTCGCCTTGTGCCTTTTGGTAAGCCTGAAGCTTTTCCGGAGTCAAGTTGTCGGCATCGATAGTCATCTGTGTAGCCTTTGAGCGAGCAGCCATCACGGCTTCGAGAGTTTCTTTTTCGTGAGCGGCATAGCCCTTTACGGTATTCACGAGGTTAGGAATCAAATCTGCACGACGCTGGTATTGGTTTTCTACGTTACTCCAAGCGGTGTTGACAGATTCGTCCATCTTTACCAAACCATTGTATGAACTTACACCCCAAATAGCCAAAACAGCTACTACTGCAATAATGATAATTGTTGATTTCTTCATATGCTTTATCTATTTTATTATTTTTCTTATTCAATGAATCCTCCTTCATCAGGGGGAGTGGTGAGCTAAAATCTACTTCCGGCTCCACCGCCACCAAAGCTGCCTCCACCGAAACTTCCGCCTCCGAAACCACCTCCGCCGAAGCCTCCGCCTCTACGGCCACCAAAGCCTCCTCCCATGAAGATAGGTCCGATTCCTCCTCCTGGGTTGCGGTAATTCGGGTCACTTGACTTGGTTTGTCGATTGAAGGTATGTCCGCAATTTTGACAAAGATAGGTGGTTTCTTCCACAATATAACCATTCGAACGGGAAATAATGCGGGAGGAAATACGTTGTATCTTATGTTTCTTGCATTTGGGACATCGGTTTTGCTTCCAAACGCTGTAACTGCTGAGTCCGAGGATACCTAAAAAGAAGGCACCGAAGATGTAGATAGGAAGCATGTTTTCTTCCCCTTTTTGTTCGAAGTTTTCCATCGATCCGTCCAAGTAACTATTCACGGCACGGATGCCTTCTACCATACCTGTATTCCAATCGCCCTTGCTGAATGGCTCTATCATGTATCGGTTTTGGATACGCTTGCAGATAGCATCGGGGAGTACGCCTTCCAAACCATAACCGGTAGCAAACTGGATGCATCGTTCATCGGTAGAGAGGAGAATGACCAATCCGTTGTCTCGCCCCTTTTGACCGACTCCTTTTTCTTTTCCAAGCCGGTAAGCGAATTCAAAACAATCGCCACCTTCGATGCCTGTCACTACTACAACCAATGTCTGGATGCCAGTCTTTTGTTCCAGATTGTAGAGGATGTTGTCTATCGTTGCTACAGCAGATTCAGAAAGGATGCCATCAGGATTGCTTACATAGCGGGTACGGTCTTGCAGATGTACCATCGGGATTTCCTGAATGGTGTATTCCTTGGCTTGCAAAGTTAAATTGCCCAACAAGCAGAAGAATGATAATATGAACAGTAGTTTTCTCATCGGATGTATTTGTCTGTAAATTGTTTTACTTTTTCGGTATATTCTTCCTTATTCAACTTATACGATGTGGCATGGTCGGCACCGGGCACTACCCAAAGTTCCTTGGGCTCAGGTTTGGCTTCGTGAAGTTCGTAAACCATTCGGGTGGGGACATACTCGTCCTTCTCTCCATGGATGAAGAGCATCGGAAGACGGCATTTCTTCACTTGCTCCAAAGCCGATGCTTCGGTGAAGTTCCAACCCTTGGTCCAATCACATAACCAACTGGAAATATATAAAAGAGGGAAAGCGGGCAATCCGAAGTCTTCTTTCAGTTCCTTGCTGAATTGGTCCCACACGGAGGTGTATCCGCAATCGTCCACGAAACATTTCACATAGGCAGGTTGCGGTTCGCCGGACACCATCATGGTTGTGGCTCCACCCATCGAAATGCCATGCACCACTATCTGGGTGCTATCGCCAAAAATTTCGTTGGCTACTTCCATCCATTGCATCACATCCTTCCGGTCGAGCCATCCCATCTGGAAAGCATCTCCGTCGCTCAATCCGCTGTATCGCAAGTCGGGCAGGAGGATGTTGTATCCCAAACTACGGTTGTACAGATAGCCAATCATCATCATACGAATGGCATTGTCTGTATAGCCATGTACAATGACAGCTGTCTTCGATGTTGGCGAAGGGGCTTCTACATAATAGGCATGAAGACGGGCATTGTCCGGTGCATAGATGAAGGTGTCTTTGAGGGCTTCGGCTTGTCTGAGGCTATCCGTCCATGGTCTTAATTCAGGATAGCTCTCATACATGTATTCCCAGGAAGTGTTCAGATCCTTACCGTGGTTGACGGGGCTTAACCCGAAATGCAGTAGGTAGGAACCGCCTCCTCCCAAAAGGGTGGCCAAAACCAAAATGCTTATACCAATAGTTAAATAGAATCTTTTTTTTCTCATTTTAATCGTTCCAAATGTCCCAAGAAGCAAATGCTTGTAACAATAACATTTCCAATCCGTTTTTTGTTACAGCTCCTTTGTCGGCACCTTTTTTCATGAAGAGGGTGGTGTCGGGGTTGTAGAGCAAGTCGTACAACAGATGCTTGGAAGTGATGTATTGGTAAGGGATATTCGGATATTCATTGGCGCGCGGGTACATTCCCACCGGGGTACAATTGATGATAACCTTGTATTCATCCATGACTTCCGGGGTAAGGTCTTCGTAGGTGAACATGCCTTCGCGAGGGTTTCGTGACACGAACTTGGCTTCGAGGCCGAGTTTCTTCAAACCATGATAAATGGCTTTTGATGAACCACCTGTGCCTAAAATCAATGCTTTCTTGTGATGCGCTTCCAAAAGCGGTTCGATGGAATCGGTAAAGCCAATAATGTCGGAGTTGTAGCCGATGAGCTTCAACTTGCCCTTTTGCTTGCATATCTTGATGACATTGACAGCACCGATGGCTTTGGCATCCGGATCGATTTCATCCAAGTAGGGGATGACTTGCTCTTTGTAAGGGATGGTTACATTCAACCCCTTCAAGTCGGGATTGCTCAGCAGAATCTTGTGCAACTCGTCAATGTTGGGAATTTCAAAATTGATGTATTCTGCGTTTATGTTTTCGGATTGGAACTTTTGGTTGAAGAAGTTCTTCGAAAAAGAGTGTCCGAGCGGATAGCCTATCAAACCGAATTTGTTCATAGCGATGTAATTCTTTTTAGTTATTTAGTTGCGGTGTAGAGTGTGCAGATACCTAAGGTGAGACGCTTGAAATGGGCTTCGCTGAAACCGGCCTTCAAGATGATTTCACGCATCACTTCGCCTTGTGGAAAGGCTTTGATGGACTGTGGCAAGTAGGTATAGGCACTGCGGTCTTTGGACATGAGTTTACCTAATGTTGGGATGACCACTTTCGAATAGAGGGCATAGAGTTGCTTCATCGGGAACCAGTCGGGCTCAGAGAGTTCGAGGATGACAAGTTTTCCGTTTGTGTCGAGTACACGATGCATTTCTCTCAGTCCTTTGTCGAGGTCTTCGAAGTTGCGTACACCGAATGCTACGGTGATAGCATCGAAGCGGTTGTCAGGAAAGGTGAGGGCGGTACAGTCCTCCTTGGCGAAGGAGATACGGCCCTCCAATCCTGCATCTTTTACTTTCTGACGTCCCACGTTCATCATGCCTTCGCTGATGTCGGTGCCTATCAATTCTTTCGGATTGAGCACACGGCAAGCTTGGATGGCGAAATCACCGGTGCCGGTGGCTACGTCCATCATACGTTGAGGTTGGAAAGGCTTGAGCCAGTTGATGGCTTTCTTTCGCCAACTCTTGTCGATGCCCCACGAGAGGGTATGGTTCAGTTGGTCGTAAGCCGGTGCGATGTTGTCGAACATGCGTTCTACCTGTACGCTTTTCTTCTCGTCCTCGTTGTAAGGCTTGATGCTTTCTTGTGGGTAATTGGTCATATCAATGAAGAATTATGAATGAAGAATGAAGAATGAAGGAAAGTATCCGGATGGGATAATTCTTCATTTTTCGTTCTTCATTCTTCATTTACTTTAAATATTCACAAACGTTCTTTTCAATGCGTTCAGCGATGCTGTCTACATCAGCCTTCACGAACTTTTCGCCAGTGATGCTTTCGAACAATTCCATGTAGCGTTCGCTGATAGAATCTACGATTTCGTCAGTCATTTCAGGAACTTGCTGACCTTCCTTGCCTTGGAAACCATTGTCCATCAACCATTCGCGAACGAATTCCTTAGAGAGCTGCTTCTGAGCTTCGCCCTTTTCGAAACGTTCCTGGTAACCTTCTGCGTAGAAGTAACGGCTTGAGTCAGGAGTGTGGATTTCATCCATCAAATAGATAGTACCGTTGTGCTTACCGAATTCATACTTGGTGTCCACGAGGATCAAGCCACGTTCAGCAGCAATCTGAGTACCTCTTTCGAACAAGGCCAATGTGTACTTTTCGAGTGTTTCGTATTCTTCCGGAGT
>JAFYWH010000109.1 GCA_017558175.1 Bacteroidaceae bacterium | reverse complement strand
TGATAGAACCCTTGATTTCGAGGTGACGGAAACCGTACTTAGTAGAGAATGCCAATTCGTCCTTACCACCTTCGCGCTGGATAACGCTTACAGTATAGAGGTTCGGAGTTTCAGCTGTCCAAGCCTGCAAGCCCTTCAAGTGGAACTTCACGTCAGCCTTTTCAATTTCCTTGTCAGCCGAGAAGTGGATAGTCTTGGTAGTTTCAGCCACCAACTTGCCTTGAGGGTCAGTTACCTTCACTACGATGTCCTTCTTACCAGCCAACTTGTCGCGGTTGTCGAGTTCAAGTGCAATGTTCATGTCACCTTCCTTGTAACCCAAATCTGCATTGAGTGTAGAAGTGATATAGTGGTCGCGTACGCTTACCTTCGGTACATTGTAAATAGTTACATCGCGGAAGATACCAGACATACGGAACATATCCTGACATTCGAGGTAAGAACCATCGCTCCAACGCATCACCTGTACAGCCAAGCGATTTTCACCTGTGCGGAGGTACTTCGTGATATCGAATTCGTGGTCGTTGTTAGCACCCTGAGTGTAACCTACGTATTCACCATTCAAATAGATGAAAGCAGCACTATAGATACCACCGAAATTGATGAAAGTACGATTATTTTCCCATCCTTCAGGCAACAAGAAGAAACGAACGTACGAACCTACCGGATTGATACCGTAGTTCTTGCCACCATCGTTGAAACCCTTACGAGCGTTGATGTACGGAGGAGTATTACCGTGAGGATATTCTACGTTACAGTAGATAGGACGGTCGTATCCGTGCATTTCCCAGTTAGATGGCACAGGGATAGTGTTCCAGCTTTTCACGGAATAGTCTTCCTTGTAGAAATCCAACGGACGCTTAGATGGCTCATCTACAAAGTTGAAGAACCAGTCGCCATTCAACGAACGAACCATTTCACTTCTCGTATTGACCCAAGGAGTCTTGTAGAATTCCTTGTCAAACAACATCGCTGTTTCCGAGTTATACGGAGTATAGGTAGCATGAGCCTTTTCCTTGTTCTCACCGAACATGGTTTCGTCTTCCCAATATACCTTTTCACGATTTGCATTTTCATCGGCACCCGGTACGCTGATACCAGTCGGGATGATGCGGAACAAAGATTCCAATCCCTTGGCAGCTTCAGTTTCCTTTTCTACCATGATGATGTTGCCCTTATCGTCTACAGCTGCTACCCACTTCGCCTTGTTAGTCGGCTGAAGGCGGATATAGTCGCCTGCCCAAAGAGTAGACCACAACTGGAATTCATCCGAACCGTTCACTTCCACTACCTTAGCAGTAGCATCGTCATTAGCACGAACAGCCTGGTTGTTATAAGGATTGGAGAATCGCTTTGAACCCGAAAGGTCGCCCACCTGCCAAAGCTGGTTCTTGTCCTTCACATCAATCGGCTTCAACGATACTTGAGACACTCCGTCCGCATAAGTCCATGCCTTATCAGGGAACTTCACGGAAACAATCTGATACAATTTGTTCTTGTCGTATGCCCAAGAGGGTGCTGCCAACAACACCATCAAGGCCAAAAGAACCAAACGAGTCATTTTTTTCATGTAGTTGTTATTTAAGTTTAAAATTATTTTCTGTTATACATCATTGTCATTCAGAGGAGTGAAACGACAAAGACGAGTTGTTGAGGACTCTGTCCAAAAAATCTCGTGGACATCTACTTTTATGTTATCGAGATTCTTCCTCACTTCGGTCGTCTGGATGACAATTTGTGAATCCTTATTTCTTCAACGAATTGCAGATGCGCTGGTTGATTTCACGAACACGTGCTTCGTCCAACTTAATCACCTTGCGGTCGTAAGTCATCAAGCCGTTCACTTCAATTTCCACGTCGGTAGTCTGAGTATAGACAGCACCCGAGAAGCCCTTCTTGATCATATCGTAAAGCATTTCGGCATACTTCACATACTCGTCGGTAGCTTCCTTCGAAGAGTTGAACTGTACGTAACCCCAGTTGCGGTTCGGTTCCCACAAGTGATCCTTCATTACAAGACCGATACCACCATATTCACCCAAAACGGTAGGACGTTGAGCATCGTACAAATACATTTCAGGAGCCGGATACTTGTGCAAGTCGAGCATATCGCCACACTGGTAGTGGTTACCACCACTGGCCGGATTCACGAGACGAGACGGGTCGTATTGCTTGGTCCATTCAGCAATTTCCTGAGTCTTGAACTGACCCCATGCTTCGTTGAACGGCACCCAAGTACCGATACAAGGATAAGAATACAAGTAATCCATGATTTCCTTCCATTCCTTGCGGTAGTTTGCTTCCGATTCAGCTGTGCGGACACGTTCACGGCCATTGAAGTATTGGTACATCTGCCATTCAGGGTTCTTGTCACCACTTGGCATGTCTTGCCATACGATGATACCCAACTGGTCGCAATGCATATACCAACGAGCCGGTTCTACCTTGATGTGCTTACGGATCATGTTATAACCGAAGTCCTTAGTCTTCTGAACATCGAAACGGAGAGCCTCATCGGTAGGAGCTGTATAAAGACCATCAGGCCACCAACCTTGGTCGAGCGGACCGAATTGGAAGATCGGTTGGTTGTTCAATTCCAAACGGACGATACCATCGGCATCACGCTTGGTAGAGTACTTACGCATAGCCGCATAGCTGTCTACCTTGTCCACAATCTTGCCCTTATTGATCAAGTTCACCTTCAAAGTATAGAGGAACGGGCTGTCCGGACTCCAAAGCTTCACGTTTTCAGGCATAGCTACATCTACAGCCTGTCCGTTGATGCTCTTGCCCGATGCCACGAGCTGGTTGCCATCGTATACGTTCACTTCTACCATATCGGTAGCAGAACCTTCGGCTACACATGCATCGACCTTCAAGATATTGCGGTCTACATCCGAGAGGATACGGAGGTCGGCAATGTGCTTTTCAGCTACAGGTTCCAACCATACGGTCTGCCAGATACCCGATACCGGAGTATACCAAATACCGCTCGGCTTGCTCACCTGCTTGCCTCTTGGCTGGTAGCTCTTGTCTGTAGGGTCCCAAACACGGACTACGAGCTTGTTGTTCTTTGCCACCAATGCCGGAGTGATATCGAATGAGAATGGTGCATAACCACCGGTGTGGCTACCCACCTTGATATCGTTTACCCAAACATCAGCCTTCCAGTCTACGGCACCGAAGTGAAGCAACACTTGCTTGCCCTTCCAAGTAGAAGGCACTTCGAAGGTACGTTGGTAAACCAATTCCTTGGTATCGTCGATGCGCTTCTGCACACCCGACAAAGAAGATTCGATAGCAAACGGCACGAGAATTTCACCATCGAATGCTTGTGGAGTGCGTGCTCCCTTTTCTACGATGGCATAGTTCCACAAACCATTCAGGTTCTTCCATTCGCCACGTTCCATGATAGGACGAGGATATTCAGGCAATACATTTTCAGGATTCACTTGTTCTGCCCACTGAGTCTTGATCAGGTCACCGGCAGGCTTCCATTGGGCAGATGCACCCAACGTTGTCAAAAGACATAAAACGGATATAAGTATAGTTTTCATACGTAATAGAATTATTTTGCACAAATATAAGCAAAACAATCTGTAAATAAAACCTTTTAACGAAAAGATGCGATGGTTTTCATTATTTGGGGCATTTATGCGTGTAAAAAAAGAAATATTTTTCTACCTTTGCTCATCATAATTCAAGAAAACAAAATTAATCTAAGAAATATGGCTAAGAAAGACAACGAATTGGAATTTGCTCCAGGTGCAAGCAACAGCGAGAAGCTGAAAGCCCTGCAAGCGGCTATGGATAAGATTGAAAAGAGTTTCGGTAAGGGCTCTATCATGAAACTGGGCGACGAAAAGATTCAGGATGTAGAAGTCATCCCGAGTGGATCGGTTGCCTTGAACCACGCTTTGGGTGTAGGCGGTTATCCGAAAGGAAGAATCATCGAAATATATGGTCCTGAATCATCAGGTAAGACTACATTGGCTATCCATGCCATTGCAGAAGCACAGAAGGCAGGCGGTATTGCAGCTTTCATCGATGCTGAACATGCATTCGACCGCTTCTATGCATCGAAGTTGGGTGTAGATGTGGACAATCTCTGGATCTCTCAACCGGACAACGGTGAACAGGCACTCGAAATTGCCGAACAATTGATCCGTTCATCGGCTATCGACATCATCGTAATCGACTCCGTAGCAGCATTGACTCCGAAGGCAGAAATCGAAGGCGATATGGGTGACAACAAGGTAGGTTTGCAAGCAAGATTGATGTCTCAAGCTTTGAGAAAGTTGACATCGGCTATCAGCAAGACCAACACTACTTGTATCTTTATCAACCAGTTGCGTGAAAAGATTGGTGTGATGTTCGGTAATCCGGAAACAACTACCGGTGGTAATGCATTGAAGTTCTATGCTTCTGTTCGTATCGATATCCGTCCGGGACAAGTTATCAAAGATGGCGAAAACATCTTGGGAAAGCAAACTAAGGTGAAGGTGGTAAAGAACAAGGTGGCTCCTCCGTTCCGTCGTGCAGAATTCGACATCATGTTTGGCGAAGGTATCTCGCGTTCAGGCGAAATCGTAGACTTGGGTGCAGAATTGGGCATCATCAAGAAGAGCGGTTCTTGGTACAGCTACAACGATACCAAGTTGGCTCAAGGTCGCGACGCTTGTAAGCAAGTAATTCAAGACAACCCAGAATTGGCAGAAGAACTCGAAGGCTTGATTTTCAAAGCAATGAGCGAAAAGGAATAATCCGATTTCCGGAAACAAAAAAAGGAGCGTTTATCGCTCCTTTTCTTATTATTGTTTCTTCAATTCGAAACCAACCATCATACCATTGAATTGTTCCAACAATTTGTTAATGCTGGCAGCCGAAGCATTCAATCCGGATGTAGCTCCCGTAATGGTCTTGACCACCGAAAATATCTTATTGGCATCGAACAAGAAACTCATGTTGTTGCCTAAAGTCACAATATTTGCAGTAGTCTTCACACCGAATCTACCCGATGTAATGGTTACGGTCTTGGCTTCGGCATCGAACACATATGTACCTTCCACTTTCTTACCCTTTACGGTATAAGAACAAGTATTGTCTTCGTTGAAAGTATACACGATGGTATTCAATCCGGTCTTCGCATAAATAGGTTCCATCTTCTTTTCAACCTCTACACCGGCTGCATCGCCACCAATATTCTTCAACAAGTCATCGCCCTTCAACTGGCAATCCGGACCTACATAACTCCATGTTCCGATAATCGATGTAGCTGTAGTTGCCTTATCGCCTACCACTTGGCCTACTACACCATTCAGAATATCCTTCCAACTCTGCGCATCTGCCTGAACCGCTACGGCACAAAGCAACGCAATAATACATACAAACTTTTTCATCATTCTCTAATTAATTTTCATATCGTCTATATCTTTAGCAAAAGACTTGGCAAAGGTATATTTTTTACGTATTTTTGCAAAGAGAAACCAACAAAGAAACGCATGAAATTTACATTATTAGTGGTGGGACGCACCGTAGAGAAGCATTATATCACTGCCATAGACGATTATGTGGCACGTACCAAGCACTTCATTTCGTTCGACATGGAGGTCATCCCCGAACTGAAAAACACCAAGAGCCTGAGTGCCGAGCAACAGAAAGAAAAAGAAGGCGAACTGATTCTGAAGGCACTTCAACCGGGCGATGTGGTAGTCTTGCTCGACGAGCATGGAAAGGAATTCCGCTCGATTGAGTTTGCCGATTGGGTGGAAAGAAAGATGCACACCGTGAACAAGCGACTGGTGTTCATCATCGGTGGTCCTTACGGATTTGCCCCAAAGATATACGAAGTGGCCCAAGAAAAGATATCACTCTCGAAGATGACTTTCTCGCATCAGATGATCCGGTTGATATTCGTGGAACAACTTTATCGGGCCATGACTATTCTGAACAATAATCCTTATCATCACGAATAGGAATCCAAAAGTCGAGAGCAATGGGAAGGTGGTCACTGAATCCGGCTTGGTACTTCATGCCATTGTAAGTGCGGAAAGGTTTATCACCTCCATATTTCTCGTCTTCTTCCATTAGAAACGGATGACGAAGGATTTCCACGTTTTTTAAAAACATGGAGACGTTTTTATTTTTCGCCAAGGCGTTTTTATTTTTTGCCGAAACGTTTTCCGATACAAGAAATTGGTCGAGTATCCCCCACTCTCCCCGATATCGGTAAGTGCCTCCCTTCATGCCTTTCATGAGGTTGCGCAACTTGCCATCGCCACACAATATTTCCTTGACGGAACGGTCGGTAGGATAATCATTGAAATCGCCCATTATAATAAGGTAGGGGTTCTGACGGACATTCATCAACGAATCGACCGATTGGCGTAACCTTTGGGCAGTAAAAATTCGATAAGGTTCACTCTCCAATTGTCCACCACTCCGGCTGGGCATGTGACAAACAATCACATCCAACGTATCACCCGATACCACTTGTCCTACCACATGAAGAATATCACGAGTGGGTCCTCGCTCTACTTGCTCATGAGGAATGCGAATAGACTGATGCTGAAGCAATCGGAAACTCCCCCGCTGATAGAGCAAAGCCACATCAATGCCTCGCTGGTCGGGAGAATCGGTCATGACATACCTGTATCCTGCTTCTTGCAAGGGCGAACGACGAGTCAGATCATACAAACAGGAATCATTCTCTACCTCACACAAGCCTACCAAATCGGGAACATATTCATCACCCGAAGCAATGATACCTTTTGCCAAGTTCTTCAGCTTTTCCCGATAGCGGAAAAAATTCCAATGACGGGTAGCATCGGGAAGAAATTCGTTGTCGTTCTTGTGTGGATCATCCTTCGTATCGAATAGATTTTCCACATTCCAGAACATTACCCGGAAGGGTTCCTGGGCTTCCGCATGAATGGGTAGGAATAGAAAAAAGAATGTCAATCCAAATATATATAAAGTCATGTCATCCTGAGCATGGCGAAGAATCTGAGTACGCCTACTTAAGCCTTTCAGATTCTTCACTACGTTCAGAATAACATGCCTCATATTCATCAATGAATCATATTACTTCTGCGGTACATTTACCAACACATCAAGCAGATGTTGCCAGAACTTGTCTACTGCCGGGATGTGCATACGTTCGTCTGGCGAGTGAACGCCTCTCAACGTAGGACCGGTAGAGAACATATCGAGATGCGGATACTTTTCGAGGAACAAACCACATTCCAAACCTGCATGAATAGCCTTCACCTTCGGTTCTACACCAAACAATTTCTTGTAGCTTTCGATAGCCACCTTCAAGATAGGCGAACTTGGATTTGGCTTCCATCCTGGATAACCGTCGCTGGTCTTCACTTCTGCACCACCCAATTGGAAAGCTGATCGAACCACTTCACTCATGTCCTTACGTGAAGAAAGAATCGAGCTACGCTGGCTTGTCACAATCTTGATCTTGCCATCTACCATCTTGATAGAAGCCAAGTTAGAAGAAGTTTCTACCAAGCCCGGCATATCTTGACTCCATGCATATACACCATGATGTACGGCATACAATGTCTTCAGCAAACGGGCAACTGTATCTCTGTCGATAGCCTTGGCACATGGACTTTCAGAGCCCAATTCGGTACGCAAGTTAGGTTCAGTTACGCTGAATTCATTTTCAATTTCAGCTGTATAAATGTTCATGTCGATGCGTACATCTTCCTTATGCTTCATAGGAACGGCACAAAGAGCACGAGCTTCACGAGGGATGGCATTGTGCAAGTTACCGCCATCGATTTCACAAAGATACATATCGTACTTGGCAGCTGTCTGACTCAAGAAACGGTTCAACAACTTGTTGGCATTGGCACGATTCTTGCTGATATCATCGCCCGAGTGACCACCTGTCAAACCCTTGATAGCTACATTGAAGAAGAAATAGTCTTGTGGAGCATCGATTTCTTCGTAAGCAAATTCAGCAGTAGTGTTTGCACCACCAGCACAACCGATGAAGAGTTCGCCTTCGTCTTCCGAGTCAAGGTTGATTAAGATGTCACCATCCATGAAACCTTCCTTCAAAGCGAACGCACCAGTCAAACCAGTTTCTTCGTCTACGGTAAAGAGACATTCGATAGGACCATGTTCGATGTCCTTGGCAGCCAATACAGCCAACTGAGCAGCCATACCAATACCATTGTCGGCACCCAAAGTTGTTCCCTTTGCCTTCAACCATTCGCCATCGATGTAAGTTTCAATCGGGTCGTTCAAGAAATCGTGTGTAGAATCGCTGTTCTTTTCGCATACCATATCGATGTGCGACTGGAGAATCACGGTCTTCAGGTTTTCCTTACCTGGAGTAGCCGGCTTTTTCATCAAGATGTTACCAGCCTCGTCCTTTTTCGCTTCCAAACCTTGTTCTTCGGCAAAATTCATCAAATAAGCGATAATCTTCTCTTCCTTCTTCGAAGGGCGTGGCACCTTACATATTTCTGCAAAATAATGAAATACCGATGCCGGTTTAAGTTCTATTTTTTCCATACATCCATTTATTAATTCTTAAAAAATTTGGCAATTAACCTGCCTTGCACTATTTTTGCACACAAATTTAAAAAAAATGCTCGAAACTATCTACTTAACAGCAGGAATTGTTGCTATCTGTGTCTTTTTCCTTTGCATCGGAATCATCATTAAAGGAAAATTCCCGAATACTCACGTCAGTGGCAACAAGGAAATGCGGAAGAGAGGCATCGGCTGTGTACAATCGCAAGACCGCGAAGCACGTAAGGTAAAGAAACATGCCATAGCCGAAAGAGAAAAGAAAGAAGAGAGAGAATAAACTAATAAAAATAACACACTAGAAACATTATGAAAAAAATGAAATTCATCCTTAAGGGATTTTTCGCATTGGCTATCGGCTTGATGTTTACTCAATGTGCCGGCAACAACAATGCATCTACTACATCAGCTCCAGCTGCTAACGCTACAGGTTCTTCTAATATGAAGATTGCTTTCGTTGAAATCGACTCTTTGTTGACTAAGTACAATTTCTGGAACGACTTGAGCG
>JAFYWH010000014.1 GCA_017558175.1 Bacteroidaceae bacterium | reverse complement strand
TACCACAAGCACGTTGTATCAACTGAGGGAATGTAACATTTGCCATAACTTACCTTTTTACGTATTCACATTACAAAGGTAACTTCAGCTTAATATTTTCATTCACTTTGGCGAGATTTTTTTATCTCATGGACATTTCATAGTATCTGTTTTTATTCTTTTTCTGCCAAATAAACTCCACCAATAATGCAAGCAGCACCAATCAAAGAAGTTAAAGTTATGACTTCGGAAAGGATAATGGAGGAAAGTACCAACGTACTCATTGGTTGTACATAGATATAATTAGCGGTACGCGAAGGACCCAATACCTTAACCGCTGCATTCCAAGCAATGAAACAAAGCATGGATGCTATAATACCCAAGAAAAGCAAGTTGAGCACCACGGTAGGATTCAACAATATCTCCATATCTGTCAATAATGGATCGAAGATAAAATACACCATCACCGAAAGGATGCTATATAAAAATACTTTTCGAGTAATGAAAGAAGTGGAATACCGGTTACTCAAAGGTTTCAATATCAGACAATAAATAGCCCACATCAAGGCAGCCATGATACTGAGAAAATCGCCCAACGGATTGATTTGAAGCAAGACACTTCCACTGAATACCACCAACGCTACTCCTATAAGAGCAATGACCGAACCAATCATCATATTCTTCCGTAGAGGTTCCTTGAAAAACCGATTGGCCAATAGAGCCGTAAAGATAGGTGTGGTGCATACCAACAAAGCTACATTCGATGCCTGACTGATGCCCAATGCATTGTTCTCGGCTATGAAGTAAAGAGTACCTCCTGTAAGACCGGCCAACATAAGCATACCTTCGTCCTTCCAAGTATTTGCCCACAAACGCTTGTGAGAAATCATCAAGATACAGAAATAGGCCACCACAAAACGATAGAACATGATATCCATAGGTCCTAACCCATGTTGCAACAATACTTTGGTAGAGACAAAAGTCATCCCCCAAATAATCACTACCATAGCGGTTATGAAGTGAAATAATAGTACACGATTCTTAAACATTCTTTTTCCTTATTATATATAATTGGTAGTGCAAAATTAATGTATTTTCAAAACATATCGGCTTTACTATTCGTTATTCATAGCACTAAATTCAAAAATCAATCATTATGAACACTAAACTATCTGCTTTACTTTTGGCAACGGTTGGACTTTCTGTACAGATACCTAACTATGCCTGTACGGGAATCACGCTGAAAAGCAAAGACGGTGCCACCATAGCTGCACGCACCATTGAGTGGGCCGAGAGTGTGATGAACACCATGTATGTGGTCGTTCCCCGCAATGAAACCCTTCAGTCACTCACTCCTACCGGAATGAATGGCGTCCAGTTCACCTCGAAATACGGTTTTATTGGCTTGGCTGTAGAGCAAAAGGAATTCATGGTAGAAGGTATCAATGAAAAGGGACTTTCTGCCGGCTTGTTCTATTTTCCAAACTATGGCAAATATCCATCTTATGACCCTAATTCCAAAGACCCATACTTGGCCGATTTCCAATTGGTTTCGTATGTTTTGGCCGAATGTAGCAATGTAGACGAAGTAAAAGAAGCCTTGTCTAAAGTCAAGGTTATCAACATCGATCCGCGTTCGTCTACCGTTCATTGGCGATTTACTGAACCTTCGGGAAGACAAATCGTATTGGAAATTGTGGACGAGGTGATGCATTTCTATGACAATCCGTTGGGAGTGTTTACCAATTCTCCGGGCATCGAATGGCATTGGACCAACTTGAACAATTACATCAACTTGCAACCGGGTACATTGGCTGAGCATAATTTCGGTCCGTTGGAAATGAAATCCTTCGGGCATGGTAGCGGTTTATTGGGACTTCCGGGTGACTTCACCCCTCCTTCCCGATTTGTCCGTGCCACTTTCTTCCAACTCACGGCTCCACAACAACCCGATGCCGAAGCAAGTGTTGTACAGGCATTCCATATTCTGAACAACTTCGATATCCCTACCGGAAGTGAAGATGCATGGGGAAAAGCTCCGGCCGATGTGCCAAGTGCCACCCAATTTACCGTGGCATCCGATACTCAAAACCGGATGATTTACTATCGGACCATGTATAATAGTAACATCAGATGCATCGACTTGAAAAGGATAGATTTCGAAAAAGTGAAGTATCATGCACGGGCTTTGGATGAAATAAAGAAACAACCGGTGGAAATGATAACTATCCGATAATACTTGATAATGATTGATTTATTGGTTACATTTGCAATCAGTAAATCAATCATTTTTTATACACATGAAAAAGAAATTAGTAGTTGCTACCAACAACGCACATAAATTGGAAGAAATCGCTGCTATCTTGGGCGATGAAATGGAATTGCTGAGTTTGAAGGACATCGAATGCTTTGCCGATATTCCCGAAACAGCCGATACCTTGGAAGGAAATGCCCGCCAAAAAGCCATGTACATTTACGAAAACTATGGCATGGATTGTTTTGCCGACGATACCGGCCTCGAAGTGGAAGCCTTGAATGGTGCTCCAGGTGTTTTCTCGGCCCGTTATGCTGGCGATGGACACGATTCGGAAGCCAATATGCAGAAGCTCCTCCAAGAACTGAAAGGCAAGGAAAACAGAAAGGCACAATTCCGTACCGCCATCTGCCTCATCTTACATGGAGAAGAACACCTTTTCGAAGGAATTGTGAAAGGTGAAATCATCGAAGAAAAGCGAGGTGGAGCCGGATTCGGTTACGATCCTATCTTCGTTCCCGAAGGTTATGACCTTACCTTTGCCGAATTAGGAAATGACATCAAGAATACCATCAGCCACCGATTCCGTGCGGTGGAAAAGCTCTGCCAATTCTTGAAAGGATAATCCTGTACACAATGCTATGAAAACACAACTTACACAACGTTTGGAATCCCTTGACATACTCAGGGGATTCGACTTGTTTTTATTGGTAGGCCTGGAAATGGCCATGCACCATCTCTCATCAGCCATCGATACCCCCTCCTTCCATTCGTTCATGTGGTGCTTCACTCATGTGGATTGGGAAGGCTTCTCAACTTGGGATTTGATTATGCCTCTCTTCATGTTCATGTCGGGCATCACTATTCCTTTTTCTCTTGCTCGATATAAGAATGGACAAGACCAATCATTGGTTTATAAACGAATATTCAAGCGAGTCATCTTGCTTTGGATCTTCGGTATGATGTGCCAAGGCAATCTGTTGGGATTGGATCCTCATCGCATCTATTTCTATTCCAATACCTTGCAAGCCATTGCTATGGGATATCTCATTTCGGCCATCCTCTTTCTTCATACACGCATCCGTACACAAATCATCATTGCCATTGCCTTGCTGATGTGTTTCTGGGGAGCTATGGAATTCATCACCATCCAAGGCTATGGAGGTGGAAACTATACTCCTGACGGGAATCTGGCAGAATGGATAGACCGTGAAGTATTGGGCAGATTCCGCGACGGAGCAAGTGTGGTGAATGGAGAAACAGTCTTTTCTCCTCATTATCGGTATACATGGATATTGAGCAGTTTGAATTTCGGTGTAACCGTTATGACCGGAACCTTTGCCGGATACATTCTGAAGAACAAGGAACTGAAAGCCGAAAAGAAACTTGCCTATCTGTTTATAATTGGTGCACTGATGGTGGCTATTGGATGGATATGGGGAATATGGCACCCGGTTATCAAGAAAATATGGACCAGTTCCATGGTGTTGGTAAGCAGTGGATATTGCTTCTTGCTCATGGCTTTGTTCTACTACATGGTAGATTACAAAGGCTGGAAAAAACCATTCCAATGGTTAAAAGTATATGGTATGAACTCCATCGTGGCTTATATGCTGACCATGTGTGTGAATTTCAGTTGCATCAGCAAATCTGTATTCCATGGTTTGACACAATACATGGGAGATTATTATCAGGTGTTGATAACTTTAAGCAATGTTTGCATTGTGTATTTCATTCTTTGGCAAATGTACAAGAGAAATATATTCCTGAAAGTATAATCCTTTAGTTTATTACTTGCATACAATTTGAATTAAAATGCATTTAAAATCCTTTTAAGCAGGAAAAGAGCCTAAAAACGAAAAAAAACGTTCTTTTTATTTGGAGGAAAATAATAAAACCTCTATCTTTGCATCGCTTTTCAAGGAAAGCACTAATGATTGGACTATGGTGTAATGGTAGCACAACAGGTTTTGGTTCTGTTTGTCCAGGTTCGAATCCTGGTAGTCCAACCAACAAAAAGGAGGAAACGAAAGTTTTCTCCTTTTTTGTTTTCTATCCCTTTCAAATTCCATACTCCGGCAACAATCCATTCAACAAGCGTTCATAAGTTTTCAACCTTTAGTGAATTCTCGGTTGAAAATGGTGAATAAAGCGAATAAAGAAAAACGCCCTGACGTTTCAATTAAAATGCTTAGGCGTTTTGACTAAAACGTCAAGGCGTTTTCAGTTTATGTATTCAAGGTTACAATCCCAACTTTTCAGAGATCTCCAACATTAACAAGAAGGCTCCATAGCTTTCTTGGCTACTCTTTGCTTTTCGTACAAGATACCACTTTCTGAAACCGCAATACAATCCTTTTTCAGGCCGTTTACGGCATGTTTCAGCAATCCGATGGTATGAGCTACCTTATTGGCCTATTTCACTACTACGCCCTTAAATTTCGACTATATCGGCACATAGGTATCCAGAGCTCCTTTATCGAATACACTATCTTTCCATAGAGAACGATTAGTACACATAGCAAGCATCATTCCAAACAACACATCACCATTCAGCAACATACCCACTTATCAACCATTAGTATTAACTCATAATATTTATATTTTTTCTCCTTCTTTCAAAAAAGAGATTTATACTAATGATGATTGCCTGTTAATACTGTTAGTAAAAAAGTAGCCCTTTTCTTGCCAGAAAAGTTATTTGACCATGAATGTGAGATATCAGTAAGCTACGAACAGGCTTATAGGCTGATATAACCCTATTTACGTACTTTATTAACAAACGGTTGATAATATGCATAGTTAAAAACTTTCCGATAATGAACACTTGAAAACGGGCTGAAAAGGTGTTGATATTTCGTGCTTAACTTTTTGCTAACTTTTTTGGAGAGTTCATTTGTTGGTTTCTATATAGGAGATTTTGAATTATGCAAGAATTATTTTTCAAAAAATGTCCCCTGAGTTTCTACATGTTTTCAACAGTTATCAACCGAGTTATGAGAATAAGTATTATCTTTGATGCCGAAAAAAATTGTATCGTATGAGAAAGCTTAAAATAACGGAATTGAACCGAATGAGTGTGGATGAATTCAAGCAGGCAGACAAGTTGCCGCTGGTGGTTGTACTGGATGAAGTACGTAGTTTGCACAACATTGGTTCGGTATTCCGCACTTCGGATGCCTTTTTGGTGAATCGTATTTATTTATGTGGTATTACAGCCACTCCTCCACATCCGGAAATGCACAAGACAGCCCTCGGAGCGGAAGATTCTGTGGATTGGGTATACAAGAAGCATACCTTGGAAGCTGTGGAAGAACTTCATAATGAGGGTTATACGGTATTGGCTATCGAACAGGTAGAAGGTAGTACGATGCTTGATCAATTGTCATTGGATGCCGACAAGAAATATGCCATCGTGATGGGAAACGAAGTGAAAGGTGTTCAACAGGAAGTAGTGAATGCTTGCGACGGATGCATCGAAATTCCTCAATATGGTACGAAACACTCTCTGAACGTGTCGGTTACAACAGGTATTGTGCTTTGGGAATTTGCCAAGCGTATGATTTAAAAGCGGTTTATATCTGTCCGCTTTCCACAAGCAAAACAATTTGTTCAATCATAGCATCTTCTCCTTCGGGATGGTATTCTTTCTTCAGGCTTGCACCGAATATGGCTGCAAATGCCTGATAGAAACCGGCTTTGAATGGGCCTAAGAAGGCCTTCACCAATTCGAAGGAAGAAGAATCTGTTTCGCGGTTTATTAACTTTATCAACAACTTTCCTTGCGATAAGGTTAATTTCTTCATTCGCGGAGTATATTGTTCTTTCACACTCTTTTCCACAGCTTGCAGATGTTTTTCTCTGGCTTTATCATCGGGGAGCGTCAATAGGAATTCGTAGGTTTCAATGATGGCCCGATTAACTTCCTTGGCTATAGGTAAAGTCTTCTTCACATTGTGTACCAAGCGGTTATATTGTTGACGTTGCTTATTGTTCTTGAAGTTCATAGGCTTGAACACATAGAGCGTAGGCATACGCAAGGAAGCGATGGTATCGCCTTCGTATATGCAGGCAGGTACCAGGTATCCGTTCATGGTAGTCGTCTGTTCTTGGGCATTCGAATGGACGGCCATAAAGGAAAGGAAGAATGCCGAAAATAATATTCTTTTCATTTTCGCTGTAAAAGTAATAAAGAAATGGGATATGAGTAGTAATTAATAGAACTATTTAACTTAAAAATAGAATAAGAAAAGTTATGAACCGATGGTTGAAAATATTGTTAATTGCTTGTATTTCAGTGTCCTTCTCTGTGAATAACTTGTCCGCACAAGAATCTTGGGTTGAAATTGTGGAGCAATTGGTGAGTAATGCCGATGGCAATACTTCCGCCTTGGAAAGCCTGATGGAAGATCTGGCTGAATGGAAAGAACATCCCATTTCTATTAATGGTATCACGAAAGAAGAACTGGAGCGTTTCCCTTTTTTATCCGATCAGCTGATAGAAAATATCCTGTATTATCTCCACAAATATGGTCCGATGCTTAGTGAAAAAGAGTTGATGATGGTGGAAGGAATGGACAAACAAACCGCCCGTTGTTTAAAACTGTTTATAACTTTTCAAGAGGCTGAAAAAGAGGAAGATAAATTCAGTTGGAAGAATGTTTTTAAATATGGAAAACAGGAGTTATCAACACGTGTGGATATTCCTCTTTATGTTAAGGAAGGCTATCAGCCATTCACTAAAGAATACATTCAAGAGAATCCCAATAAGCGCTATTTAGGTTGTTCTTATTATAATAATGTCCGCTATAGTTTCCGTTATAGTGACCATGTTTATTGGGGATTGACAGCTGAAAAAGATGCCGGTGAAACCTTTTTTGTCGGTGAAAACAAGAAAGGTTATGATTATTATTCACCATACTTGTTAATAAAGGATATGGGTAGGCTTCGTACATTGGCTTTGGGTAATTATCGATTGAGCTATGGTGCTGGTTTAGTGATGAATACCGATTTCAGTATGGGGAAAACAGCTACTCTTTCCACTTTAGGAAATAAGGCAAGAGGCATCAAGAAACATTCTTCTACGGATGAATACAATTATTTTCAAGGAATAGCTGCCAGTTATCGCATAGCCAACCGATGGACTGCCGATGCTTTTTACTCCTATCGGAACATGGATGGCATTGTTGATAACCAGTTCATAACTTCTATTAAAGAAGATGGTTATCATCGTATTCCAAGGGATTATGAAAAGAAGAATACCTTTACTAACCAGTTGATAGGCAGTCATCTATATTATAACGGAAAGAATGCAGAGGTTGGTTTAACAGCTGTTTATAATGTTTTCAACAAGGTGTTGAATCCCACTTATCGGGATTACAATAAATACTATGCTCGTGGCCGTGATTTTTTCAACACCGGTGTGAATTATCGCTTCTATTGGAAAAAGTTTTCCTTATCAGGAGAAACAGCTGTAGACAAGAATGGTAAGATAGCTACTTTGAACACTTTAAGTTATTCACCGAAATCCGGATTCCAATTATGGGTTATGAACCGATTCTACGATGTGGCTTATCAGAGCATTTATGCTCGTTCCATTGGCGAAGGAACTTCGGTGCAAAACGAAAGCGGATTTTATATAGGCATGGAAACCAGCTTGTTAAAGCACATCAAACTAACGGCTTATGGCGATTACTTCTATTTTCCATGGCAGAAATACCAGATGAGCAAGAACGGAACACAAGGATTCGATGGAGTTTTGCAAATAAGTTATTCACCACGTTATGAACTGGACATGTTCATAAGATACCGGTATAAAACCAAGTATAAAGACTACACGGATGAGGATGAAAACAAGCTTACCCTTCCCTATAACCAACATAAATGGAAGTATCAGTTGAATTATTCACCTATTAATGAACTGTTGTTGAAAACTACCATCGATGCGGTTTATTATTCGTTCCAACAATCGGAACCTTCACAAGGGGTGTTGATAGGACAAAGCATCGGTTATACATTCAAGAAACTTCCTTTGCAATTGGATGCTAGTGCTGCTTGGTTTCATACGGACGATTACGCTTCCCGAATCAGTCTTTACGAAAAAGGATTGCTTTATTCGTTTTCCATCCCTTCGTTTTATGGCGAAGGCGAGCGACTGGCTTTCCATGCCCGCTATGAGTTAAATAAAAATTTCATTTTCCAAGCCAAGTATGGATGGACACATTATCGAAATCGCGAAGTCATTGGTTCGGGATTGGAACAAATTGATGGAAATATAAAAAGTGACCTTTATTTGCAATTGCGATGGAAATTTTAGTCATAACTCAGAATAAATGGATATATTTGTTCAATCTTAAAAAATGATACAAATGAAAAGAATGTTTCTTAGTGCATTTGCACTCGTAGCTTGCTTCATGGGTTTGCAAGCACAAACTCAAGTGATTGCTCATCG
The DNA here is from genome assembly GCA_017558175.1 of Bacteroidaceae bacterium. Lineage (GTDB taxonomy): Bacteria > Bacteroidota > Bacteroidia > Bacteroidales > Bacteroidaceae > Phocaeicola. Next base: position 27,413 of record JAFYWH010000014.1, on the reverse strand, counting down.
TGGTTTTTGGAAGACAGAAGGATCGGCACAAAATTCCATCACAGCTTTGGAAAAGGCAGCCGATGAAAAGCTCTATGGTTCGGAATTTGATGTTCAGGTAACTTCGGATGGAAAACTGATTGTGAACCATGATTCCAAGTTCCAAGGATTCGTGATTGCCGAGACTCCTTATAAGCAATTGAAGAAAATCCGCTTGGCCAATGGTGAAAAACTTCCTAACCTGAAGAAGTATCTCAAAAAAGGCAAGAAACAGGATATCCAGTTGATTCTTGAAATCAAATCGCACAAGAGCAAGGAAGTGGAAAACCAGGTAGTGGCAGATGTGGTGAAGATGGTAAAGAAGATGAACTTGGAAAAGCAAGTGGAATATATTGCTTTCAGTTTGAATGTATGTGAACAATTGGTTAAGCATACACCAAATTCAGAAATTGCTTATCTGAATGGCGATATTGCTCCTGCCGAACTGAAGAAGAAAGGCATTAATGGTATTGACTACAATCAGAATGTGCTTTTCAAACATCCTGAATGGGTGAAGGAAGCTCATGAGTTGGGAATGAAAGTCAATGTCTGGACGGTGAATAAGATTGAGAACATGCAGAAGTTCATCGATATGAAGGTGGATTATATCACTACCGACCAACCTTTGGAAACAAAGGAATTGCTTCGTTAATTCCCTTGTTTCACCCAAATGAGTTTGGAGAGGTCGTATCCTCGTTGCTGGATGATTCGGAGATAGTCATCCAGCTTTTTTTTCGGCATTTCGGGGGTACGGCTCAATATCCACAAATAATTGTCAGAGCTGCTTCCTACAAGGGCATACTGATAGTCGGGATCAAGTTCCATAATGTTATAATCCGAATAAAACCATAGAAAGAACGATACCTTCAGTTGGCCGGGCGATTGTTCCGGATCGGGTTGTTTGGCTTTTCCTAAAATATTCTTCATTTCTCCATTCTTCATTCCTTGGTTGAGTACTTGGATTTTTCCATCGGGCAATAAGGTGTATTCGGCCACTACATGCGTCATTCCTTTTTCGAAAGAATGATTGAAACGGGCTATTTCATACCACTTACCCATATAGCGCTCTACATTCAGCGAAGATACGGTTTGGCGATCTACCGGAGTATAGTCGGGAGATTGGAAAGAACTATGTGCCAATAGAGCAGCCAGAATAGGGAAGGCATATAAATAATGGATGTACTTTTTCATAGGTTATTTATTTCCATTATAACGGAAAATCCTTATTTTTGTTCGTCCATTCATTTCGTTGCATTGAAAACCTATTGAAAGATGAAACCTTTATTAATCTCAATCATTCTATTGTTTGTACAGGTGTCGGTTTGGGCCGACCAAGTGGTAAATATCATTCCTCAACCTTTATCGGTGGTGAAGGGAGAAAGCAGCTTTGTTGTCAATAGCCGGACTTCTCTTGTTTTCGATAAGGAACTGGAAGAAGTAGCCGATTATTTGCTCGAGTATCTTCCTCTCGACACCAAGAAGCAAAGAAAGAACAATGCCTTGCGCTTGAAGCTTGACAAGGAATTGGGTAAGGAGGAATATAAATTGACCATTCACAAGAAAGGAATTGAGATTCGTGGTGGCGATTATGGTGGTGTGTTCAATGGCATTCAGTCTTTGCTTCAGATTCTTCCTCCTGAAGTTTATGCCAAGCATGCGGAATTTCCGGTGGAAGTACCTTGTGTAGAAATCAAGGATGCACCTCAGTATACCTATCGTGGTTTTCTCTTGGATGTGGCTCGTACGTTTCAGCCGGTAGATGAGGTGAAGCGAGTGTTGGACTACATGGCTTATTGCAAGCTGAACAAACTTCATTTCCATTTGGTGGATTCTCCGGGATGGCGAATGGAAGTGAAGAAGTATCCACACTTGGCCGAATTGGGAGGTTATCGAGGAGGAGATTCACCTTTGCATCCCATTTATGGAAGTTTCTTCCAAAAGTATGGAGGTTACTATACACAAGACCAGTTGAGGGAAATTGTAGCTTATGCCGCCCAACGTAACATAGAGGTCATTCCCGAAATAGATATGCCTGGACATAGCAAGTCGATTGGTACGGTTCATCCCGATATCCGATGCAACTATACTCCGGACACTTCGTATACCAACGGGATGGATTTGCGAGATGTATGGTGTGTGGCGAAAGAAAGCAATTATCAGCTGATAGAAGATATTGTGAAGGAGATGGTTGAGATCTTCCCTTCGGAATATATTCACATTGGTGGCGATGAAGTGAGCTTCAAGTGGTGGAAGGAATGTCCCGATTGTCAACAACTCATGAAGGAGAAAGGATTGGAGAATGCAGCCCAATTGGAGCAATACTTCATCAATAGGGTAACGGATATGTTGGCCAAGTACACTAAGAAGTCGATGGTATGGGATGAGGCTGTAGATGGTGGTCTTTTGCCTACTACAACTATGGTGACCGGTTGGCGAGGTGTAAAGCAATGCTTGCAGACTACCGAGCAAGGTTATCCTACCATCATCATGCCAAGTAGTGTGTTTTATTTGGACAAACGTCAGTCTCCTCACGAAAAGGGTCATAGTTCGCGACAAGGATTGTCACTCCAGACCATTTGTGACTTTACATTTGAAGATGCCGGATTCAGCGATGCCCAACGGAAGAACATTGCCGGCATAGAAGGTGCCTTTTGGTCGGAAATCTATTTGTCCAACATTTCTCCGGAGGGACGTTTTTCCGATTATTTGGAATATATGCTCTTCCCTCGCTTGTTTGGAGTGTCCGAAGTGGCCTGGAGCAAGTCGCGCCGATCGTATGAAGAAATGTTACAGGTATTGCAAGGTTCGTTCTATGACCGATTGTCGGCCTTGAATGCCACCTTCCGTCTGGCTTCTCCGGTGGTGAAGGTAGAAGAAGGCAAGATCATCGCATCGGTAGAAGATGGATCGAAGCTTTATTATAAGGACATCCGTACGGATCAGGAATGTGAATATCGGGAACCTTTGGATGCAGCCTTGGCTCCTTATGTCACTTTCCAAAGCCGACTGATGAGCGGACGAAGTGCAGAAATCGGTTTGCCGGAGTATTATACTTATCTCAATCCGGAGTGTACGGCTACTTCTTCGCTTCCTTTCCGCGAGAACCGTTCCTTGGACCGTTGCATCACTTACAAGGGCGATGCAACCAGCACTCGAGCAGCCAAGGCGGGCGATTGGGTGGAATTCAAGTTCAAGGAAGTGCTTGATGCTTCGTATATCAAGATTATCACCGGATACAAGCATCTGTTCCGTCGATTGATATACAATGGACATATCGAAGTGAGCTACGATGGCCAAACATTCGAAGAAGTAGGCAAACTTTCGAATGGTCTGTTTGTTTTGCGACCACAGAAGGGCATTCATGCCTTGCGAATCGTATCGGATGGAATCAGCGATGCCGAAGAATATGTCATCATCCAACCATTGGAAATCAAGTAGAACTAAAAAATAGCCAAGTCATGAAGGCAGAATTGGAAAAAATGCGGAGCGGGGAGCTTTATTCGTTTGCCGATGCCGAAGTTTTGGCGAGCATTGTCCGTGCTCAGAAACTTTGTGCCCGTTTGCGCACCATGACCATCCACGACGAAGACTATCGGGAAGTGCTGGAAGAGTTGATTCCCGGCATTCCACAGACTTCGATGATCTGTCCGCCTTTCCATTGCGACCATGGCACGGGGATTCTGTTGGATGAAAATGTATTCATCAACTACAATGCCACAATGCTGGATAGTGCCTTTATCCGAATCGGGAAGAACACCAAGATAGGTCCGAATTGCCAGTTCTACACTCCCAGCCATCCGATGGACTATGTGGAACGACGCAAACCTCAAGAAACGGGCACTCCTATCACCATTGGCGAAGATTGTTGGCTGGGAGGCGGAGTGATAGTCTGTCCGGGAGTCACCATCGGCAATCGATGCATCGTAGCAGCTGGTAGTGTGGTTACGAAGGATATTCCCGATGATTCCATGGTGGCGGGAGTTCCGGCCGAAGTGAAAAGGATATTGAACGTCTAAGCGTTTTGCCTTAAATGCCGAAGCGTTTCGGATCAAACACTTAGGCGTTTGGCAGATGGAAATGCATCGAAGTACGGCAAAAAGTACAGACTTTGCAAAAAATGCTACTTGTTAATATCATAACTAATAATTTGTGTAAAGTTGGGGAATTATAAGGTTGAAAAGTCTATATTTGAATGCTTTTTCGTGAGTTTTCCTGCTTTTTTCTCTGCAAATTCCATGTTTTATCGAGTTTTTCAGTGATTTTTAAGCTTAAATTCGGCCTTTTTTCACCGGTTATGGCGAAATGATTGATATTGATATTTTAGGAATGTGTTAATTATCAGATGATTATAAAATATCAATCAACACAATAAACAGAAAACAATTATTTGAAACTGAATATCATATATAATATATAAATAGATTAATAATTATATATAGTATAATTTAACTTAATAGTGTTGTTGAAAACCTATTTGGTCTTTCAAAACAACTGTTTTCTGTTTATCGTTTTACTTTGGATTGGCTTGTTTCTTCGTTATTTCTTTTTGCTTTGTCAGTTTTCATCTCTATAACACTAAATAACAAACACAATCCGAGCAATTCATTTTTATTTCGTAAATTTGCACCCAATTGAACGTTAACGAACTAAATTGATTTCATGAAACAGTACAAATTAGTGAACAATCTGGTAGGATGGTTCGCTTTCTTGGTTGCTGCCATCACTTATTGCAGCACCGTAGAGCCTACCGCCAGTTTTTGGGATTGCCCGGAATTTATCACCACGGGATATAAACTTGAAGTAGGGCACCCTCCAGGCGCACCCTTTTTCATGCTTGTAGCCAATTTCTTCAGTCAGTTTGCCAGCGATCCTACTCAGGTGGCTTATTGGGTGAATATCATGAACGCCCTGATGAGTGCAGGCTGTATCTTATTCCTCTTTTGGAGCATCACACACTTGGTCAAGAAGTTGGTTTGTCCTATCGACGAGCAGATGAGCTTCAGTAAGTTGCTTACCATCATGGGCTCCGGATTGGTAGGTGCATTGGCTTATACTTGGAGCGATACCTTCTGGTTCAGTGCCGTAGAAGGCGAAGTGTATGCTTTCTCCAGTCTTTTCACCGCTGTGGTGTTCTGGCTCATCCTCAAGTGGGAAAATGTGGCCAATGAACCACGAAGCGACCGTTGGCTCATTCTCATTGCCTATCTCACAGGGTTGAGTATCGGTGTACACTTGTTGAACTTGTTGTGTATCCCGGCCATCGTATTGGTATATTACTACAAGAAGAATCCGAATGCCAACCTCAAGGGAAGCTTGCTTGCTTTGGCAGGTTCAGGACTCTTGGTTGCTACCGTACTTTATGGCATCGTACCGGGTGTGGTAAAGGTCGGAGGATGGTTTGAACTCCTGTTTGTCAATAGCTTAGGCATGCCGTTCAATACCGGTGTCATTGTCTATATCATCTTGTTGGCTGTTGCCATCATCTGGGGTGTATACGAAAGCTACACCGAAAGAAGCCGTAAGTGGATGAACGTTTCGTTCCTCTCGACCATCGCCATGTTGGGTATTCCTTTCTATGGTCACGGATTCGGAAGCATTGTAATCGGCTTGTTGGTTCTTGGAGCTTTGGGAGCTTATCTCTTTGCCAAGATCGATGAGAAATGGCAGATCAGTGCCCGTACATTGAATACTTCGTTGCTTTGCATCATGATGATTATGGTGGGTTATTCTTCGTATGCCCTCATCGTTATCCGTTCTTCGGCCAATACGCCGATGGACCAGAATTCACCGGAAGACATCTTTACTTTGGGCGAATACTTGGGTCGTGAGCAATATGGTACCCGTCCTTTGTTCTATGGTCAGACATATGCTTCGAAGCCTGCTTTGAAGGAAGTGGATGGCGGATGTGTGTACGATGTAGTAGAAGGTGCTCCTGTATATCAGCGCAAGGAAAAGGAAACTGCCGATGAAAAGGACAGCTACGAAGTGGTTCGTCATAAAACTGAATACAAGTATGCGCAGAACATGCTCTTCCCGAGAATGTATAGCGAACCTCATACCCAATATTATGAAGATTGGTTGGGCGGTATCGAAGGCCGAGTAGTGCCTTACGACCAATGTGGCGAAATGCTCATGGTGAAGATTCCTACCCAATGGGAAAACATCAAGTATTTCTTCTCATACCAAGTGAACTTCATGTATTGGAGATACTTCATGTGGAACTTTGCCGGTCGTCAGAATGACATTCAGGGCAATGGTGAGATAGAACATGGCAATTGGATTACCGGTATCACACCGGTCGATAACTTCTTGGTAGGCAACCAGGAATTCTTGCCAAGCGACTTGAAGAACAACAAGGGACACAATGTATTCTTCTGTCTTCCATTGGCTTTAGGTCTTATCGGTCTCTTCTGGCAAGCTTATAAGGGCGAGAAGGGCATCCAGCAGTTCTGGGTAGTATTCTTCCTGTTCTTCATGACCGGTTTGGCCATCGTGCTTTACCTTAACCAGACACCTATGCAACCTCGTGAACGAGACTATGCATATGCTGGTTCATTCTATGCCTTTGCCATTTGGATTGGTATGGGTGTGGCAGGTATGGCAAGTTGGTTGGAAAAGAAAATCGGTGAAAAGCCGGCAGCTATCCTTGCAACTGTTCTCGGTTTGTTTGTGCCGGTTCAGATGGTAAGCCAAACATGGGATGACCACGACCGTAGCGGACGTTTTGTAGCAAGCGAGTTCGGTCAGAACTACTTGAATACCGTACAAGAAGAAGGTAATCCTATCATCTTCACCAATGGCGATAATGATACTTTCCCATTGTGGTACAACCAGGAAGTGGAAGGAAACCGCACCGATGTTCGTGTATGTAACCTCAGCTACTTGCAGACCGACTGGTACATTGACCAGATGAAGCGCGATTCTTACGATTCTCCGGCCGTACCTATCGAATGGAGCCGTTTGGAATACGTACAAGGCCATAACGAAGCCGTAGCTGTCCGTCCGGAAATGATGAAGAGCATTGTTGAGTTCTACAAGCAGAACCCGGAAGAAGCAGCTAAGGAATTTGGCGAAAACCCATACGAATTGCAGAATATTCTCCGTTATTGGGTACGTAATCCAAAGCTTGGCCAGCAGATTATCCCGACAGACAGCCTTGTGCTCAAGTTGGATAAGGAAGCCATCAAGCGTTCGGGTATGATGATTCCGGATTCTCTGAATGGAGAAATTCCAGAATACATGAGCATTTCTCTGAAGAATAAGCGAATGCTTTACAAGAGCGAACTCATGATGCTTGAAATGCTTGCCAATACCAATTGGGAACGACCGATGTATATGGCTATCACCGTTGGTTCGGAAAATCACCTGAACTTGGGTGATAACTTCATGCAGGAAGGTTTGGCTTACCGCATCACTCCGTTCAACACTACCAAGCTCAATGCCCGCATCGATAGCGAAAAGATGTACGACAATTTGATGCACAAATTTAAGTTCGGTGGCATTGAAAAAGATGGTATCTATTTGGATGAAACCGTTTTGCGTATGTCGCAAACTCATCGCCGAATGTTCGTGCAGGTAGCAAGCCAGCTCATTAAGGAAGGCAAGAACGAAAAGGCATTGAAGGCGTTGGATTATTGCCAACAGGTTATTCCAAGCAAGAATGTGGCTCACGACTATGTAATGAGCAGTTCCAAGGAAATGGCCGAAGACTATGTAGCTTTGGGCGAATATACCAAAGCAGAAGCCATTTTGGACGAATTGGCCAACAAGGCGGTGGAATACATTACTTGGTACATGAGTTTGGACGATGACCGTTTGGCTCTTTCATACGAAAGCTGTGTCCGTAATTTCTACATCTTGGACGATGTGAACAAGACTCTTGCCCGCATCGAAGCTAAGAAGGAAGCCGGTGCAGAAGTAGAAATAAAGACATCTACCGAAATGGCTAATCACTATGCCCAGAAGTTCGATGAGCTTTATGATATGTTTAACACCCGTATAGGAAGAAAATAAAGTTATGCTGATAGAACAACCACCCAAGATACTCCGTTGGCTATATCCAAGCGCCCTTTGGCGCATGGATACCAACGAGAAGGCCGTTTATCTTACTTTCGATGATGGCCCTATCCCTGAGATTACCCCTTGGGTGCTTGATCTGTTGGATAAATACGATATCAAGGCTACCTTCTTCTTGGTGGGCGACAATGTCCGCAAGCATCCGAAGGAGTTCCAGATGTTATTGGATAGAGGTCATCGGGTAGGCAATCATACCTTCAACCACATCAGCGGGTTGCAATACCTGAGCCATAACTATTTGGCCAATACGAACCTGGCCGATGACCTTATTCATAGCAACCTTTTCCGTCCGCCTCATGGCTGGATGCGATGGGGACAGTACATGGTGCTGAAAAAGTACTATAAGATAGTTATGTGGGATTTGGTAACCCGCGACTATAGCAACCGACTCGATGGTCCGCAAGTATTGGCTAAGGTCAAGAAATACGTGCGGAATGGTTCCATCATCACTTTCCACGATTCCATCAAATCCGAAAAGAACATGAAGTATGCTTTGCCAAGAGCCATCGAATGGCTGAAGGAGCAAGGCTATGAGTTCAAGGTATTCGATTAATTGTTTCGCTTGTAATATTTTACCCAGTCTATTTCCATTTCTACCGGCAATCCGGTAGGATCCACTTCGCCTACCCATGTTCCGCCTAACTGCATGTCAATCAGCAGATATTGGGAAATATCGAATGGGAATTGCCCTTCCTTGTCCGTTTCTACTCGCGGATAGGTAAAGCTCTTGACACCATTTACATGAAATACCAGACTATCTGGAAAGAAATCTACTCCATATACATTGAAATCGTGCGGATTGATGTTTGCCGTACTGCCATTGGGCGGATTCTTGTCTTCTCCTAATGTATAGGTATAGTGGCTATGAACGGTCTGATACACAAAGGTATCATGATTCAGTCGTTCCATAATGTCCACTTCGCCTCCTTGTGGCCAACCATATTTATCCGATTCAAAGGGAAGCATCCAAATGGCCGGCCATGCACCTTGGGCACCATTCAGCTTGGCTTTCACTTCTATTCTTCCCCGATTGAAGGATTTCTTTCCTTTGGTCCATACGCCACCTGTGATGTAAGGCGATGAATCTTTCTGCAAATCTTCATTAATGATGCCTCGGAGAGTCAGTTTGCCTTCTGCCAATTCATAGCAACGCTCGTCGTACGACATGGTGTTCTGCCAATCCGGATTTCCTCGTGGTATCATGCTCCAGATGGCTGTATCGAGTTCTGTGCCATTGAAGTTTTCTTCCCATATCAATTCCCATTGCGAATGATGCTGACAAGCTACCATCAGCCATCCTGTAATCCATAGTAATAATACTTTTTTCATACTTCCTATACTTTTCGTTTTCATGGTGCAAACATACCAAACTTTCCGATGAAATGGGTCAAAAAGTGTATAAAAGACCTCCAATTTCATCCAAAGATGCCATATTTGGACAAGTTCTGACTCAAAAAACGTACATTCATGTCGTTATTGAAATAAAAAACGTATTTTTGTGTCAAACCAATAACATAATGACGCGCATTTTATTACTAATCATAACTTTCTTTTTAGGTTTCCAACATTTGTCGGGAAGCACTTCGCATTATTCGTATACCCAACTTTCGTTGTCCGAAGGTCTGTCGCAAGCCAGCGTGCAAGCCATCCTTTTGGATAGCAAGGGGAACTTGTGGATAGGTACGAGAAACGGATTGAATCTCTATGCCCAGCAGAAGATGTCGAATTACTTCCATTCGCAGGAAAACCGGTTTTCCTTGCCGGATAATCAGATAGTTCATTTAGCTGAAGACTCGATCGGGAATATCTGGGTGGCTACTGCTCAAGGATTGGCCATGTATAATTCGGATCGGAACTCCTTCGATACTTATACTCGTGGCAGGGTGCAATCTTCGCTTCGCATGGAAGGAGGTATTCTTTTCGGGGGAGACAATGCGCTCTATTTCTATAATTATCGCACTCGGGAGTTGGAACATCATGCTCATCTTCAACCGGAAGGGGAACATCCTCAACCCATGCAATATCGGGTGGAGCAGATTATTCCGTTGGAAGGACAGAAAATGTTGCTGGCTACCCGTAGAAAAGGGGTATTTGTTTACCATTATGCGACAGGAGAGTTGGAACCATTCATTACCGACTATCCCACTAAGCTCTTGATATCCATTTGCCGGACTTCCGATGACCGATATTTTGCCTCTTTTTATGGTCAAGGAGTGTATTGTTATGATTCCAATGGGAATAAGTTGGGCAGTTATACCACCGGGAACTCTCCGTTGACCAATAATTATGTAATGGATCTGCTGGAACACGATGGTAAGATATGGATGGCTACCGATGGTGGTGGCATCAATAGGGTGGATTTGGCTACGGGCGAATTCACTTTCTTGAGCCATACTACGGGCGATGATTCATCCCTGCCCGTCAATTCCATGATTCGTCTTTATAAGGACTATCAGGAGAACCTGTGGATAGGAAGTGTTCGTGGGGGAGTGATCAATGTTAAGGAGGGCTATATCCGTACGTATCAAGATGTTATCCTTCATCATACAGGTGGTTTGACCGATCAGTCCGTCACCAGTATGTACGAGGAAGAAGACGGTCGACTTTGGGTGGGTACCGATGGTGGAGGCATCAACTTGTACGATCCAAAGACGGACAAGTTCACTCATTTCCCAAACACTTATGGAGAGAAAGTGATTTCCATGAGCAACCTGTCGGATACCGAATTGCTCATTTCCATTTATACTAAAGGTCTGTTTGTATTCAATAAGCTCACCGGAAAATACACCCGATTCTTTGTGGTAGACAGATATACCGATGCCGAGGTGTGTTTCAATGGTTATGTCACTTTGGTAAGCGGAGTGGGTAAGGACAAGATTTACATCATAGGCTATGGTGGATGGATTTATCACATTCCGAGCCGGAAGTTCACTCCTATTCGTTTGCCCGAGAAGTATGCAGAAAACACTTCTCCTCTGCAAGTGGCTTATTCCAACGATGAATTTTCCTTGTTGCGACAAGGGAATGTCGTTTTCATGGCCGATGTCAAGACCGATAGCATCAGTGTCTTGGTAGAAGCGCCTGCAGATGAGAACATTATGTCTATGACTTACGATAAGCATCGTCGCACCATTTGGATAGGTACGAACCGCGGATTGCGCTATTTCCATCGTGATGAAAAGGAATATAAGGTCTTCCCTACCGGATTGTTCAGCAACATCTCGCACCTTACCATCGACGAGAAAAGCCGGTTGTGGATATCTGCTCAAAACAAGTTGTTTACCTACTCCATCTCGGAAGGCAAGTTTACTTCCTGGAATAAATCCGATGGCTATCTGCCTAATGAAATCCAGTCGAAATACCATAAAACCCGCAACAAGGAGTATATCTATTTGGGTGGATCCGAAGGCTTGGTCAAGATTTCGACGGATATCTCTGCCGAGCACACCGATGAGTTGGAAATCTACCTATCGGATGTTCGATACAATGGCAAGTCCTACTTGCAATCGATTGAAAATAAGCTTTTTGAAATACCTTGGGACTATCAATCCATTGTGCTTACATTCCGGGTAAAAAGCGAAGATGTATTTCAGAAAAACCTTTTGAAGTACACCATCCGAAGCTCCTCTGGCGAGCATACTTTTGAGTCGTACGAGCCTCAGCTCAATCTCTCATCCCTCTCGCCGGGCGAATACGGCATTTGGGTATCCTCTTATACCAAAGACGGAAGCGAAAGTTCGGCTATTCACCTCATGACCCTCGTTGTCAGTCCGCCATGGTATAAGAGCATTTGGTTCATGATCTTGCTGATTATCTTGTTGTTAGGCGGTATTGCCGGATTGTGGCATTGGATTTATCTGAAGAAGACCCGCCGGATGAAGGGAGATGTAGGCGAATTCTTGCAAACCGTCCTCCATACGTTGGATACCAAGGATGAATTGGCCGATGAAACCACTTCCGATCCTGCAACTACGGAAGAAGCACCTCTCCCCGCTCCTGAATTGAGCGAAGCGGACAAGGCCTTCATGGACAAGATGAACCAGTTGATATCCGACAATCTCTCGAACGATGAGCTTTCTGCAAAGTTCCTGATCGACCACTTGGCCATGAGTCGTGCCTCTTTATATAATAAGGTAAAACTCCTCACCGGCATGGGTGTGAACGATTATATCAACCGTATCCGCATTGAGCGCTCCGTCCATTTGTTGACCACTACGGACAAGAGCATCAACGAGATATCGTATGAGGTAGGGTTCAGTTATCCGCGTTACTTCAGCACCTCTTTCAAGCAAGTAAAGGGCATGACTCCTACCCGATTCAAGGAAGAGAACAAGAAGAAAATTCAGAGCGAAGGGTAGTTTACACAAAAACGCCTTGACGTTTTGACCAAAACGCTTAGGCGTTTCAAGTCAAACGCCAAGGCGTTTTTATTTTACTTGTTTGGACGAAAATTTTAAAAAGGTTTGAATAAAAGTTTCACAAGTTTCACCGATAGCTAACTTGTTGATTATCAAATTACTCATGTGAAACTTCAAGCATTCACAGAGGTTTCACAAGTTTCACGCTTTTTGTCTTGCTCAATAAAAGTTGAATAGGTTTACCGAGTGTGTGTGAAACTTGGTGAACCTTCGGTGAAGGGCAAAGTTTCACGCGGAGATATTGTATATCAATTGGTTATCTATCGGTGAAACTTGTGAAGGCTACATACATTCCTTTTTAAACCAAATGGCAAAGACAGGATCGGCTAAAGTCACAATTTCACCCTCAGTATCGATAATCTCCTTTTCTTCCAATGTTTTTTTCAATCGGCTAATGTTGGATTTACTTCCCAACTGGTAAGTATCCAAAACAGCTTTTGAAGTGAAATCTTTACGAATACCTTGGCAAAGACAACGGATGAGATTCATCTGATAGGTAGTCAGCCCCTGTATCTGCTGAATGAAAAGAGGAGTGCATTGGGCCAACAATTCGGATAATCCTTGCTCGAAAATTTCCTCGGTCACTTCCTTATCCGTATTGACTAAAATGTTCCAAGACAATTGTTGTACATACGAAGAATGGTTATCAACGATTGTACAAATTCTTCTCACAAACTCTTCGGAAATAGTCTTTCCTTTTTCTGCGAATTTTCCACAAACGAAAGGAATCCAATCGTCTGTCGATATAGGTTTCAAATAAATGGTATCTCCAAAATGATAGAATGGCATTCTCTTACTTTGGAAAAGATTGGTCAACAAATGTTTCTTACTTCCGAACATACAATAGGAAGCATTTTGATGATGTTGCCAAACCGAACGCATTCGTTTTTGGATGGTCAACGAATCGCTCCACTCGCCTATTTGCTGAAATTCATCCATACATACAACGATATGTATACCCATCTTGGTAGCCATTTGTTCGGGAAGGTTAAGAATTTCTTCGGGCGAATAGTCTTTGGGGGTAATACCCAAAGATACGGAGTAATCCATATTTGGGTCAGGACTGAAAGAAATCTTGGGTGAAATTCTTGTGAGGAATTGCTTCACATTATCAAGGAACAACTCCATCTTGCCGGATGTTTCTTTCAAGATGGTTGTGGCAAATTTGTTGTAAAAGTCATACTCACTTCTACAATCATAAATGTCCATATAAACCACTTTTATTTTTGGATTGCTTATCTGATTCTGCACCTTCTTAACCAGCGATGTTTTCCCCATTCGTCGTGGAGAGATGAGTATCACATTCACTCCATTTTCAAAATCCATTGCCAATCTTCTGGTTTCTTCCACTCTATCGGTAAAGTTCTCGCCAGATACAGAAACTCCGTATATAAATGACTTCTTCATATCCCATCCTTTTTAGCGTAAGTGCAAATGTATCAATTCTTTTTGTGGTTCACAAGTTTGTGGTCCACAAACTTGTGAACTATTTGTTTTTTGTATGGAATTTCATTGATTTGTTTTGCGCGTTGAACGATTTTTGCCCAAATTTGTTCAGCGTGCAAAACAAATTTAATGCATTTTTGTTCAGCGCATAAAACAAATGATGATTAGTTTGATCTAATGATTGGAAAAGCAAGCTAACAAAAGGTGAACAAACAGCCTTGATTTCTGCTGGCAATTTGAGTTTTCCGCCGGAAACTAAAATCCTTATTCTATACTGAAAATGCGTAATTTAGAAACTTTATTCTTATAAATGGTTATTGTAAACTTGTTGAAAACATTGTAAATATAACTATAATATGCTAAACTCACTTTAAGTTAGATAGTCGGTTATATCATATCATTGTTTTACTGAATTAAAGCATCTTTAAAATTCTAACCAACAACATTAACAAATTATGAAGAAAAATCAATGGTAATATTCAAAAATCAAATAAACTCAATCTCCTGTTTTCAGTGATTTATAACCATATACTAATATTCAGTACTGTACATTAGTGAATATTAGAAATGAAAAAAGTATATTACACAGTTAAAATGTCTTAAACAATTCACTTTGTGTCTCTTTTATTTGTCCATATGTAAAGTATACATTACATTTGCAACAAACATTATAAATCACAATAGTATGAAGTCAAAGTATTTATTTCCAATTGTCTTTAGAAAGATTGGTTGGTGTTTATTTATTCCGTTCCTTTTGTGGGGAATAGGTTATTTGTTTAGTAATGGAACATTCATTGAAATTGGCGGTTCTAATGCAGTAGCCCTATTTGATGGCTTTTCTGATACAAAGTTTCTATGTATAACAGAAAATGATTCATGGACAGATGAAGTTATTGTTATTTTCTTGACGATTTCTATGTTATTCATTGGTTTTTCTAAAGAAAAGGATGAAGACGAATGCATTGCAAGCATTAGAATGAATGCTTTAATATGGGCAATAATTGTGAACTGTATATTGTTGATAGTAGGTACAATGCTTATATTTGGTTTACCATATCTGAATTTTATGGCTATCTATATGTTCAGTCTTCTTTTGCTTTTTATTATTAAATACACTTGGGATATTTACATGTTTAGAAAAAATTAAATTACATCATTATGAGAACTTATAAATTACTGCCGTACAAATGGCAATATTGGGGATGGTCATTTTCATTCATTGGCTTTATAGTTATATTATTCACTCTGTTACAAGAATACAATTTGTATCAGATGGGATATTTCCTCTTTGAAGTAGGTTTTTTGCTTATTGCTTTTACGAGAGAGAAAGATGAAGATGAACGTGTACAATCCATACGATTTAAAAGTTTGGTTACAACTGCCATTTTATACATTGCCCTATATCTTTTGAAGCCAGTTCTTCAGACAATTATAGTGCGTTTCATTCCATTTGAGATAGGTACAATCATTCTTAATATAATAGTATTATTCAATATGATTCCTTTGTATGTAGTGATATTTAAGGGTACTTTATATTTTCAAAATAAACAACTTAGTTATGACAAACAATATCCGTGTTGAAAGAGCCATTAAACGCATAACTCAACAACAATTAGCCGAGTTGGTACAAGTTAGTCGTCAAACAATAAATGCGATAGAACAAGGAAAATATGTACCTTCGACTGTACTTGCTCTAAAAATTGCGAGTGTGTTTGAGAAAAGATTAGATGATATATTCCAATTAGAAGAAAGTGATTGGGAACAATAATACAGTGGCGGATTTATATATCCGCCATATTTTTAGAATTCCAACAAATCATAACACCGCAATAATTCTTCTCTTCTTAGCCCTAAATATCTCTTTGTTATACTGATATTGGAATGATTGAATAATTCTGATAACATAATCAATGCCATTTCACCATTTTCATTTGCACATTCGTAGATGTGTCTGCCGAATGTTTTTCTAAGGCTATGAGTACTTAAATTCTTGACTGATTTTAATCCATACTTCTTTTTCATTTCTTTTAATAGAACATTGATTCTTTGAGTGCTGAAAACTCTTTTCTTCCGACTAATGAAACAATGTTCCGACTTGTCGGTAACAGCAAGAGCCTTGAAGCAATCTTTGATGTGCTTTTGGAAACCATTGTTGATTTTGATTTCTCTTCTTTTCTTGGTTTTCTTCTCAATCAGTTCAAATCTATCATCATCTAATAACATTGCCCAAGTTATTTGCAATGTATCGGAAATTCTAGTACCAAAAAAGATTCCACAACCGACAAGCAAACTCATACGGTAATCACCATCACGGTATAATTTATGGATAAGATTAATGGCTGAATCCCATTCAATATAATCACTTGTAGTATTACTATTTTTTACACTCATAATATTCTTTTTTATTGATTCCTGACTAATTTTGAACATCTAAACACGACATAATAACCTTGATTTTATATCACTCCATGATAATCAACACATAACCACTTTTATTAAAAAGTGAATGAATATATTTCACTTCTTTTAATAAAATTATCGCTCAAAACCTTGACTTCACCTTTTCAGTTTTGTACATTTGCCACCGAAAAGCACATAAACTATCTGCGAACATCAATAAACTTTTTCGGTAAATAATCCTCAAAAGACTTGACAACCGCTATACAGATGTGGTATCTTCGCCACCGAAAAAACAAGACAATATGTAGTTAAACGAGAATTTTTCCTTCATTCTCATAGCAGCTCATACTATCTGATATTCCTGTTCAAACGAGACTGTATATTTGCAACCATAAACTTAAAAAACAAACTATTATGAACAAAACACAAATTCTTATGGGTGCCAACCCAAAGTTGAATGATCTTCAGATCTTCCTTTCTGAAAACTTCGATTTCCGTTACAACGTCTTGACTGACATGCCGGAGTGCAAACCGAAGAATGAGAACACCTATCGAATGATAGACAAACGAATGATGAACACCCTCAGCTTCGAAGCCATGATGGACGGAGTGGATTGTAAGGATACCGATGTAAAGCGCTTCCTCTTCTCCGAACGAATCCCTACTCACCACCCTTTCAAGGATTATATCGATGCGCTTCCCGAATGGGACGGCACCGATCGTGTGACGATGTTAGGTGCCCGAGTTTCGGGTAAGTCGATATGGCTCAACGGCTTCCACCGATGGATGTTGGGCATGGTGGCACAATGGTTGGGCTATCCGGCCCGTTGTGCCAATGCCGTAGCACCTATCTTGATAAGTGCGGAGCAAGGGATGTGCAAGTCTACTTTCTGTTCGATGATCTTGCCGGAGGAGCTTCGAGCTTACTACACGGACAAGTTCGCCATCACATCGACCAGCGGATGCGAGCAGAAGATTTCTACCTTCGGATTGATCAACATGGATGAGTTCGACCAATACACCGAGCGCATGATGACCATCCTGAAGAACCTGATGCAGATGAAGAAAGTGAACTACCGCAAGTGCTTCAAGGCATACTATAGCGACTTGCCAAGAATTGCTTCCTTCATTGGTACAAGCAATGAAAAAGCTTTGTTGACTGACGAGACAGGAAGCCGACGCTTTCTCTGTATCGAAGTGGAAAAACCGATTGACTGTTCGGCCATCGATTATGCCCAAGTCTATGCCCAACTGAAGTTTGAATTGGAATCGGGCAAACGTTACTGGCTTTCGAAGGAGGAAGAACAAGAAATTCAGGAACACAATCGTGCTTATTATCGCCATTCGCCGGAGGAAGAAGTATTTTATAAGGTATTTGCTTTGCCAAAGGAGGGTGAATCTTGTCTGCACTTAACAGCAACAGATATCTACAACCACCTTCAGAAGCGTTTCCCGAAAGTGATGCAGGGGGTGAAGCCTCAGCGCATCGGCAATGTGATGACTAAGGTGGGCGCTAAGAAGTTGCATACCCGAAAAGGAAATGTTTATTTGGTGAAACCTGTGAAGCTTGGTGAATCTACCCAAGGTTCACAAGATGAAAATGAGAATCAAGCACTTATGAGTGCGTGAAACTTGTGAAACCTGGTTTTATACTCAAAAAAAACGGATATGCCATTTTCGGCATATCCGTTTTAATTATATGGTTTAGTATTTATTACTTAGCGATCACCAAATAATAGTTCTTCTTACCGCGCTGAACAAGCAAGTACTTTTCATCCAATAAATCTGCAGTAGTGATAACTTGGTCGAAAGCAGCGAGCTTTTCCTTGTTCAAAGAAACACCACCACCCTGAACGAGCTTACGCATTTCGCCCTTTGAAGCGAAGATAGCTGCATTATCTACAAACAAATCTACAGCCTTAACGCCTTCTGCCAACGCTTCCTTAGATACTTCGAACTGAGGAACGCCTTCGAATACAGCGAGCAAAGTCTGTTCGTCGAGCTTCTTCAAAGCATCTGATGTAGCATTACCGAAGAGGATGCCCGATGCTTCTACAGCTGCATTGTAGTCTTCTTCCGAGTGAACCATGATAGTCACTTCCTTAGCCAAACGCTTCTGCAATACACGGAGGTGAGGAGCTTCAGTATGTTCAGCAATCAAGCCTTCGATTTCTTCCTTTGTAAGAGAAGTAAAGATCTTGATGTACTTGGCAGCATCGTCGTCGCTCACGTTCAACCAGAATTGGTAGAACTTGTATGGAGAAGTATAGCGAGGATCCAACCAGATGTTACCCGATTCAGTCTTACCGAACTTACCACCATCGGCCTTAGTAATCAACGGACAAGTCAAAGCGAATGCTTCGCCACCCTTAGTACGACGGATCAATTCTGTACCAGTTGTGATGTTACCCCATTGGTCAGAACCACCCAACTGAAGCTTACAGTTCTTGTTTTCCCACAAGTAAAGGAAGTCATAACCTTGCAACAATTGGTAAGTAAATTCAGTAAATGACAAACCGTCGCGAGCTTCACCATTAAGGCGCTTCTGTACGCTATCCTTTGCCATCATATAGTTTACGGTAATGTGCTTACCGATTTCGCGTGCAAAATCAAGGAATGTATAGTCCTTCATCCAGTCGTAGTTGTTTACCAACTCAGCCTTGTTCGCAGCATCGCTATCGAAGTCGAGGAACTTGGCCAACTGCTTCTGAATGCAAGATACGTTGTGACGCAAAGTTTCTTCGTTCAACAAGTTACGTTCTGCTGACTTACCCGATGGGTCGCCAATCATACCAGTTGCACCACCCACCAAAGCCAATGGCTTGTGACCGCAACGCTGGAAGTGACGGAGCATCATCACACCACAAAGGTGACCGATGTGCAAAGAGTCGGCAGTAGGGTCGATGCCCAAGTAAGCAGTTACTTGTTCCTTAGCCAACAATTCTTCTGTGCCCGGCATGATGGTGTGCACCATGCCACGCCATGTCAATTCTTCTACAAAATTCATCTGTATGTATGTTTAATGTTTTGATTTTTACTTTAATGGCTACAAAAATACGATACTTTATCTGAACAACCAACTCTTATGCCTTAAAAAAGACTTCCTCCGCATTCTTATTGATACATTCTTTCAGTTCTTCCAATTTCATGCCTCGTACTTGGGCAATGTTTTGGTAGATGTCTTCGATGGACTTGTCTGCTTCATCCGTCTCGATAAACAGCCTGTCCGATGGAATAGCTTTCAATGCATCTTCTTGGAAATGAGCACCTATGGAAAGATAAAATCCATGGCGGATGCAATCTTTTGCCAACGAAAGTTTCCCCCTGAATCCGTGGATAATCCAAGGTTGCAGAGGCTTGATTTCCTTCTTCAAGAGAATCAGTTCGTTAAAAGCCTTTACACAATGAATAACAAGAGGGATGGAGTGAGCTTCGGCCAACAAAGCTTCCTTCTTGAAAAGAGCAATCTGGAGGTCTAAGGATGGTCCTTTGAGTTTGTCTATACCACACTCTCCTATGGCCACTACTCTTTTGTCTTCTATAGCCTTTTGTAGGTCTTCCCAAAGAGCATCTGCATTGGTTTCCGTCAGTTCCCATGGATGAATACCTACGGAAGCATGGTTGGCTCCTTGATTTTCAGGAAGTGAAGCCGGAGACAGGGATAAGATTTCCGTATCCGGATGTACTGATGAGTGGGTATGTATGTTCAGAAAACCTTTCATGGCATTAAGGAACAGGATCGTAACCGGAGCCTCCCCAAGGATGGCATCGCAAGATACGGCGTATAGAGAGATAGAGTCCCTTGATAGGACCATGCTTCTGAAGCGCTTCTAATGCATATTGTGAGCAAGTGGGAGTGAACCGACAAGAAGGCGGTGTTAATGGAGAAATGTATCCGCGATAGAAGCGGATAGGAAGTTGCAATAACCGGATAAGCAGTGTTCTCATTGCTTTTCTTCGGCTATGTGATACAACAGTTTCTTTACCTTATATTCTATTTCTTCTGTAGCATGAAGCTTGTTGTCCAACCAGATGAATGCCATAATCATTTTCTGTGGCTTTTCTGATGCTTGGAGGGCATTCAGCAAGATATGCTTGTTACGACGATAGGCTTCTCGTACTTGGCGCTTTACACGATTGCGCTTCACGGCATGCTTAAAGCGTTTTTTAGGCACACTGATGAGGATGGATACATCAGCTACATTTTCTTCTGGCTCTAAAGTCATATAAACGACACGAAGCGGGAAGGCCGGAAAAGATTTGTTTCCTCCGGCAAACAGACGTTCAATGAGCTTTTTGCTGCATAGACGCTCGGACTTGTTCAATGTATGACTTTGATTTTCCATTTAATTATATAAAAAAGAGGTTCTGCATCACAAAGTTAATACTTTATGGTTACAAAACCCCTTTATTATTCGAACAATTTAATCAATCTTTGTTGCGCTCGCTGATAAACTTGTCCAAAGCAGCGGTCATAGAAGGTGCTTCTACGGTCGGTGCTTCCAAATCAAGGCGCAAACCAGCATCCTTTACGGCCTTGGCAGTAGCAGGACCAAAGCAACCGATTGCAATGTCCTTCTGCTCGAAGTTAGGGAAGTTCTTCATCAATGAAGTGATACCTGCCGGGCTGAAGAACAACAACATGTCATAGTCGAACTTTTCTTCGGCTGTGAAGTCATTGCTTACAGTACGGTACATCACTGCTTCTGTGTGCTGAATCTTCTTAGCATCCAATGCAGTCTTGATTTCGTCATTGTGTACATCTGACAATGGTACGAAATACTTTTCCGAATTGTGCTTCACGATAGATGGCACCAAGTCGGCGAACTTACCAGTAGCTCCGAAGAATACCTTACGCTTGCGGTATTGTACATATTTCTGGATGTACAATGCAATCTGTTCTGAAGTACAGAAATACTTCATGGTTTCAGGGATGGTCACACGCAATTCTGTACACAATGTAAAGAAGTGGTCAATGGCATGACGCGATGTGAAAACTACTGCTGTATGGTCGAGGATAGACACTTTCTGTTGTCTGAACTCTTTGGCTGATAGACTTTCCACCTTAATGAAAGGACGGAAAACAATTTCTACACCGTACTTCTCAGCAATATCGAAATAAGGAGACTTATCTGATGCTGGCTTTGGCTGAGAGACGAGAACTTTCTTTATTTTCAAGGCTCTATAGTTTTAATATCAAATTGTTACTCACCAATTCAATGCCTTTCCACAAAACAAGGTCCGGCAAAATTTCAAGGGCACAAAAGTACAGAATTAAATGCAAAGCACCATGAATCTTTTCAAAAAAGTTGCTAAAGCAGATACAAAACAAAGTAATTTTAGCTAAAATTATCTGTATCCCCATCAGCATGAGGGCAATATGTGACGAAATGTCGAAATACACGATGACAAGTATCGTTGGAAGTAGCAAGATGCCCTGCCAAATGAGCAAGTTGAAAAATGATGTAATCCAGCGCGAATTGCTTTCTTTTTGAAAGAAAATCCAATTAACGAAACGATAAAGTAAACTTTTTAAATATACGAAAACGGATACGCACAAGGTGAACCCCACAAATATCCATCCGTTAGGAATTTTTGTAAACAAATCGGGCAGATTCTTGGTGTAATAGTAATAGATACAAAGCCCTAACATGATGCAGGCATGAAATATAAGCAGGGATTTGTAGTATGTATTCGATATGCTCGTTTCATCGAACATGCTGGAGCGCTTCCGGCTCTTCAGCGAAGTGTTCAGTTGTTGTAGCAGGTATTTCTTTTCTTTCGATAGAGTGAAAGAAGCAAGCATGATGCATGCAAACAGAATGGAAGTGAGCAACCAGTCTGTATGAAGCAAATATGGGAGTGGCTCTCCGGGCATGCCTGTTAGGGGTGGTATAATCATATAGCAGCAAATTTACGGACTTCTGTATTCCACCAAGGGGTGGTATATAGCAATTCGATGGCTTCTTCGGCAGTTGTAGCTACTTGCCAGATAGAGCCATGTTCACGGCGCATGAAGTTTTCGTCGATAGCTTGTTGGAGCATTTCCAAAAGCGGATTGTAGAATCCGTTGACATTCAGGATAACAATAGGCTTAAGATACAATCCCAATTGTTTCCAGGTGATGATTTCCAACAGTTCTTCCATGGTTCCGCATCCTCCAGGGAGAGCAATCACTCCGTCGGACATCTCGGCCATGAGTTGCTTGCGTTCGTGCATGGTTTCGGTTTCCACCAATCGGGTAAGGCCAGTGTGATTCCATCCTTGCTCTACCATGAAGCGAGGAATGACTCCGGTTACGGTTCCTCCTGCTGCTAATGCGGCGTTCGATGTAGCAGCCATCAAACCGATGCTTCCGGCACCATTGATGAGGTTAATGCCACGTATAGCAAGCAATCGCCCCAGCTCTTCCGCGGTTGCGAAATAAGCTGGAGCAATTTTAGTACTGGATGCGCTATAAACGCAAACGTTCTGTATCTGATTCATTATAAACCGAATGCTTCTTTTACCTTGTCCACATAATCAAGCTTTTCCCAAGTGAATAGTTCTACCTCTACAGTCTTGGTTTCGCGATACATGGATTCGTATTTCTTGGTTACAATCTTCGGTTCGCGTCCCATGTGGCCATAAGAAGCCGTTTCTTCGTAAATAGGGTTACGGAGCTTCAAGCGTTCTTCGATCGCCTTCGGACGGAGGTCGAACAATTCGTCAATCTTCTGAGCGATTTCGCCATCAGTCATGTTCACATTGCTACGACCGTAAGTGTTCACGTAGATGCTTACTGGGCGAGCCACACCGATAGCGTACGATACTTGTACCAACATTTCGTCTGCCACACCAGCAGCTACCATGTTCTTGGCGATGTGACGGGCTGCGTATGCTGCCGAGCGGTCTACCTTACTTGGGTCCTTACCCGAGAAAGCACCACCACCATGAGCGCCCTTACCGCCATAAGTGTCTACAATAATCTTACGACCAGTCAAACCAGTATCGCCATGAGGGCCGCCGATTACGAACTTACCGGTTGGGTTCACGTGATAAGTGATTTGGTCGTTGAACAAGCTCAATACTTCCTGATTGTGGATGCTTGCGATAACACGAGGCATCAACACTTCGATAACATCCTTGCGGATTTGAGCCAACATTTCTTCGTCAGCCTTCAATTGAGCTTCCTTGCTGTCGTCTGCAGGGAGGATGAATTCATCGTGTTGGGTAGAAACCACGATTGTATCGATACGAACCGGCTTGCCGTTGTCATCGTATTCGATAGTTACCTGGCTCTTTGAGTCCGGACGGAGGTAAGTCATTTCCTTGCCTTCACGACGGATATCGGCCAAAATCATCAACAACTTGTGAGACAAGTCGAGTGACAATGGCATGTAGTTTTCTGTTTCGTTGGTAGCATAACCGAACATCATACCCTGGTCGCCAGCACCCTGATTCATCGGGTCTTCGCGTTCTACACCGCGGTTGATGTCAGCACTTTGTTCGTGGATGGCGCTAAGTACACCACACGAGTTTCCTTCAAACATGTATTCGCTCTTGGTATAACCGATGCGGTTGATTACTTCGCGAGCAATGCGCTGCAAGTCTACATACGCTTCTGTTTTCACTTCACCGGCCATAACCACCTGACCTGTGGTTACAAGCGTTTCGCAAGCTACTTTCGAACTGGGGTCAAAAGCCAACAGTTTGTCAAGCACAGCGTCCGAAATTTGATCGGCCACTTTGTCGGGGTGTCCTTCAGACACCGATTCGGATGTGAATAAGTATCCCATTTTTAATTGATAATTGATAGATGATAATTAAAAAACTAAAACCAAAACGGGGGATAGGAATTCAGAGTAGGTGGGACATAGAAAAGTCAATGTTATTTTAGCATTTTTTTCCGTGGTTGCAAGCTACTCAAATCTCTCCACTGTTTTTTTAACGGTGCAAAGATACAACTATTTCTCAACATTGCCTATACTTTCTGTGTTCTTTAACATGGTATATTCCATTTTTTTGTAACTTTGTCGGCATGAGCAAAGAAAAGAACCCAAACACTACCCACTCCTATTTGGCGGTTATAGCTGTTTTGGCTGCTATCATGATGGGGGTATTGGACGGCACGGTGATGAATGTCGCCTTGCCTACCTTGTCGCATGAATTCGGTGTGAGCCCTTCCGACAGTATTTGGATAGTGAACGCTTATCAGCTGATAGTGACCATGATGCTGCTTGGCTTTGCGGCCATAGGCGATGTGTTCGGATATAAGCGTGTGTTCCTTTGTGGGGTGAGTATCTTTGTTTCGGCATCGGCCTTGTGTGCCATGAGCCGATCGTTCGAAATGATGGTGGCGGCCCGTGTGCTTCAAGGCATTGGCGGAGCTTGTACCATGAGTATCAATACGGCTCTTCTCCGACTCATCTTCCCTCCTGCCCGCTTGGGTCGCGTAATGGCAGCCAATGCGGTCATTGTGGCGGTTACGGCTGCTTCCGGACCAGCTTTGGGAGGTGCTATCCTTTCCATCGGACACTGGTCGTGGATTTTCTTGATGAATATACCTTTAGGATTGGCCGCGCTTGTCATCGGATGGAAGTTGCTTCCGCATAATCCTCCACAAAAGGTACGTCCGAAGCTCGACGGGCAGAGTGTGGTGCTGAATGCCGTGTTCTTCGGATTGCTGATTTACACCATCGAACAGATGGCTCACGATGGGTTCTCTACCTTGTTGGTTCTCCAAGCGGTAGTGGCGGTAATTGTAGGTACCATCTATATCCGCAGACAGTTGAATCTTCCGATGCCTATCTTGCCGGTCGATTTGTTTAGAATTCCGATATTTGCCATGTCTGTGGGATGCAGCATTGCTTGCTTTACCGCTCAGATGATGGCGCTCGTATCCTTGCCCTTTTTCATGCAACATTCGTTAGGATTCAGTGTGGCCGAAACGGGCTTGTTGCTCACTCCTTGGCCCCTTGCCACTACGCTTACTGCCCCCATGGCGGGACGATTGATAGAGCGTGTCCATCCTGGACTTTTGGGAGGTGTAGGCATGAGTGTCTTTGCCCTTGGTCTTTTCTTGCTTGCCACCGCAGGCAGCATTTCAGGTACTTGGGATTTGGCTTGGCGTATGGCTGTGTGCGGTATTGGTATCGGTCTTTTCCAAACTCCTAACAATGTGACTATCACTACTTCCGCTCCTTTGCGACGAAGTGGAGGAGCCAGCGGTATGCTCGGTACGGCTCGTGTATTGGGACAGACGCTTGGTACAGCCATGGTAGCCGTCCTTTTTCATCTGATGGGCAATCAAGGTGGTGGTGAAGTGGTGTGTCTTTGGACAGCTTTAGGCTTGGCCTTGACGGCAGGTGTGGTGAGTTTGCTTCGAGTGAAGGAACATTCGCCAATCCAGCGTTCATAAGCTCTGAAAAAAACGTCTAAGCATTTTGACTAAAACGCTTAGACGTTTCGATTAAAACGCCAAGGCGTTTTATTTTTTCCCCTTTGGTGCTATATCCGGAGCAATTTCTTTCAGAGGTATTTTCACGAAATCGCGTTCCCACATCTGCGGATGCGGAATGGTCAGATCCGGAGTGTTTATCTGCAAATCATCGAACAGAAGTATGTCTATGTCTATGATTCTGTCGCTATAGGCTCCGTTCACCGATTTTTTAAGCCTTCCTAACGTGCGTTCGATGGCTTGGGTGGTGTGGAGGGTTTCTTCGGGCGAGAGGTTTGTACAGACGCAGCATACGGCATTGAGGAATGAATTGTCTGACTCGAATCCCCATGGCTCGGATGCATAAAAAGCGGATTGGGAAGTGATCTCCCCTACCCGCTTTCTTATTTCCTCCAGAGCCGCTTTCAAGTTGGCTTCCTTGTCGCCAAGGTTAGTGCCTAAACCTAAGTATACTTGATGCATTTCTGTTTGTTTACTTGTCGAGAATCAACATGGCATCACCATAAGTACCGAATCGGTAGTCTTCCTTCAAGGCAATGTCGTAAGCCTGCATAATGAGGTCGTATCCGCCGTATGCAGCTACCAACATCAACAAGGTAGAATATGGTGTGTGGAAGTTGGTTACCATGGCATTGGCTACAGAGAATTCGTACGGAGGGAAGATGAACTTGTTGGTCCAGCCTTCGTATTCCTTCAAGTGACCATCGGTACCTACAGCAGTTTCGATGGTACGCATAACGGTTGTACCTACGGCACAGATGCGGCGACCTTCGTCTACGGCTTGGTTCACGATACGGCATGCTTCGGCTTCAACGAACATCTGTTCGCTATCCACCTTGTGCTTGGTCAAGTCTTCCACATCGATTTCGCGGAAGTTGCCCAATCCGGCGTGCATAGTTATGAAAGCAAAGTCTATACCCTTGATTTCCATGCGCTTCATCAATTCGCGGCTGAAGTGGAGACCGGCTGTTGGAGCGGTTACAGCACCTTCGTGCTTAGCGTAAATGTTCTGGAAGCGTTCGGCATCGTCTTCTTCCACATCGCGCAAGTTCTTGATCAATTCAGGCAGCGGAGCTTCGCCAAGAGCGTAGAGAGCAGCCTTGAATTCATCGTGCGGACCATCGTAAAGGAAACGGAGGGTACGACCACGTGAAGTGGTATTGTCAATCACTTCGGCTACCATCGAGTCATCTTCGCCGAAATACAACTTGTTACCGATACGGATCTTGCGGGCTGGGTCTACCAAGACATCCCACAAGCGGAGTTCTTCGTTCAATTCGCGCAACAAGAACACTTCGATGCGGGCACCAGTCTTTTCCTTGTTGCCGTACAAACGGGCAGGAAATACCTTGGTATCGTTGAAGATGAACACATCCTTGTCGTCAAAATATTCCAGAATGTCCTTGAACATGCGGTGTTCAATTTCGCCGGTCTTCTTGTGTACTACCATGAGGCGTGACTCATCTCTGAACTTGGCCGGATGCAATGCAATCTTTTCTTCCGGCAACTTGAACTTAAATTGTGATAGTTTCATAGGTCTCTCCTTATACGTTTATTGTTTCAATTTCTTGTTTTTCCAACCATTCTTCGAAGCCTTCCACCTGCATGCAGTCTTC
>JAFYWH010000108.1 GCA_017558175.1 Bacteroidaceae bacterium | reverse complement strand
TGGTAGGTAACGAACAGAACTATCACTTCCAAGTATTGTCTATTCTCCTCGATAAGCTCGGCTTCGAATGGGGTAAGGGCTTGGTACACTTCTCTTATGGTATGGTGGAATTGCCGGAAGGTAAGATGAAGAGCCGCGAAGGTACTGTAGTAGATGCGGACGACTTGATGGCTGCTATGATTGAAACAGCGAAGGAAACTTCGGCAGAACTTGGCAAGCTTGATGGCTTGACTCAAGAAGAAGCAGACAACATTGCCCGTATTGTAGGTCTCGGTGCATTGAAGTATTTCATCTTGAAGGTGGATGCTCGCAAGAACATGACTTTCAATCCGAAGGAATCTATCGACTTCAATGGTAACACTGGTCCGTTCATCCAATATACCTATGCTCGTATCCAGTCTGTACTCCGTAAGGCTGTTGCACAAGGTATTGAAATTCCTGCAGTAGTTCCTGCTGGCTTGCAACTCAGCACCAAGGAAGAAGGCTTGATTCAGATGTTGGCTGACTTTAAGAACACTGTGAAGCAGGCAGGCACTGACTACAATCCGTCAGTAATCGCCAACTATGCGTACGACCTCGTGAAGGAATACAACCAGTTCTATCACGACTTCAGCATTTTGCGTGAAGAAAACGAAGCACTCAAGGTATTCCGTTTGGCATTGAGCCAGAACGTGGGCAAGATTGTGAAGCTTGCTATGGGCTTGCTCGGTATTGAAGTTCCAGAACGTATGTAATGAGCAAGAAACAAAAATACTATGTAGTTTGGAAAGGTGTCAGTCCAGGGGTTTATACTTCCTGGACTGATTGCCAATTGCAGATAAAGGGTTACGATGGGGCACTCTTCAAGAGCTTTGATACCAAAGAAGAAGCCGAACATGCTTTTGCCTCACCTGCCCATTATTACATCGGCAATCATAAATCGGACGCTACACCTCAAGCATCAAAGGCTCTTCCCGAAAACTTCGATATGAATTGTGTGGCGGTGGATGCAGCTTGTAGTGGCAATCCCGGCCCCATGGAATATAGAGGGGTTTATTTGCTTACCGGTCAGGAAATCTTTCATTTCGGTCCGGTTCATGGAACCAATAATATTGGCGAGTTTTTGGCCATTGTCCATGCCTTGGCCTTGATGAAGCAAAAGGGCATTTGCATGACCATTTATTCGGATAGCCGGAATGCGCTCAGTTGGGTGAAGCAGAAGAAATGCAAGACCAAGTTGGAGCGAACTCCGAAGACGGAAGAACTTTTCCAAATGATAGAACGTGCCGAGAATTGGCTTAAGACAAACAATTATTCCAATGTTCCTATCTTGAAATGGGAGACTGAGGTGTGGGGCGAAGTCCCTGCCGATTTCGGGCGAAAATAATAAAAAGGAGTGGGGGTACATTTCATACCCCCACTCCTTTTTATTTTATAATTCGGTCTTCCACAATCCGTGCAAGTTGCAATATTCGTATACGGCAATTGGCTTGTCGGTACAGACACATACCACGGCTTCTGGCTTGTCTTTCAAGTTTACGCGGATGCCGCCATTTTCGGTTTCCACATAGATGAACGAGATGTGATGTTCAGGAGTCATCGGGTGAGCCACGCTACCCACTTCTACCTTGATACGGCAATCGTCCAATCTTGTCACTACCGGCACATGCTTCTCGTTGCTGGCATCTACGGTGTTCGGAATCAGTTCCTGCATCTTTTCGCCACAACATACTACCGGGACATTGCTGTCTACTACCTTTTCAATCACATTACCACAATGGTTGCACTTATAAAATCTTGTTGCCATAATCTTCTGTTTTATTGAGTTAGTTATTCTTTCCTTTTTCTGATGCAAAGATATGTGCTATAACAACTCACTCCAACAGAAGGTTTTTATCGGGTCATAGATTGTTTCTATGCTTTACTCTTGTGTCACTTTTACTTGCTTGATTTGTCCCTTGAAACCATTGATTGGGTCGCCTACCTGTTTCAATGGGAAGACAAGGGTTTCTTGTATCGGCATGCTTTCCAATCGGTCCCATTTCGGATTGTAGACGCGCTTCTTGCGTCCTTCGAGGCGCTCTTGTAGCTTGCCGTTTACATAGAGCGAGGTGCCTTTCCAATCGCCTTTGATGGTGATGTCTGTCCATTTGTCTTCGGGTAGGATGAAAGAACCGAATGTAAAGGCATATCCATCGCGTGTGAAGGCGATGCGTCCGGTGTTCTCCCAGTTGGTGTAGATGGTAGAGTGGGGGCCTTGGAAGAGGACTCCACTGATGTTGGGTTTCTTGTCCGGACA
This sequence comes from Bacteroidaceae bacterium, assembly GCA_017558175.1. GTDB lineage: Bacteria > Bacteroidota > Bacteroidia > Bacteroidales > Bacteroidaceae > Phocaeicola. Next base: position 22,883 of record JAFYWH010000108.1, on the reverse strand, counting down.
GATGCTGAACGATACGGTGTAAGGATATCCTACTTCGTCTAAGGTGGTGATGAGGCTATCCTTGCCGGTCAATGTGGCTTCTTCTACCAACAAGGTTTCCTTGTCGATGCGGCCCAAGAGGTTCACGCCTGGCGCTTCGGGCATAGTCTTGCAGAGGGCTTCGAAGTCAGCGAAAGGTACGGCTTGCTGATTGTCTCCCTTCCACATGCGTTCGCCCATCACCTGAATGGCCGGGAAGGAACGATAGTGTACATCTTGTTCGGAGATGCCGTTTCCGCATTGGTCATTCCATACGGCAAACATGCCACCCAATACGCCCGGAGTGCCAACCGGAAGGGTCTGATGGCGATTCATCATCCAGGGTGTCCAGGTTTCGTAGAGCCATTTGTGGTCGAGGAATTCGCGATAGTAGCCTGCTCCCGGTACGATATATAAATAGGTGTCGCAGGTGTTGATGAGCTTGTAGCCTTCCTTTACGGACACTTCCGGGTCTACCCAGTCGAACGACCAAGCATTGACCGTAACGCCTTCGGCCAAGACCGGAGTCTTTCCCGGAAGCCATTTCAAGCCACCCCACATGCGTGGAGTCTTGCCATAGCTGGCTACATATTTCAGGTATCGGTCGGTAAAATATCGGTACTGCTCGGCTTCCTTCTTGTTGTATTCGTCGGTACCGATGTGGACATCCGGTCCGATGAATACAGGCTCTTCGCCTGAAAGGTATTCATCCAGCAAGGCATCGACAAAGCGATAGGTTTCTTCCTTGTAGAGGTCGAGGTGATCCATGCCATATTCCTTCGAACCGATTTCGGGCTTGTAATGTGCAAAGGCAAGGGAGTGGGCGGGGATATCGACTTCGGGAATGATGTTTACACCATAGTCCATCGCCATGCGTTGAAGCTCCTTGAATTCTTCCTTGCTATACGAACCGTCCTTTGAAGTCAAGCCCGGAAAGCGTTCGCTCTCCAATCGGAAGGCAGCATAGGTCTTGCTCCAGTCGTTGTCGAAGAATTGCGGGAATCCGTTGTCGTTCAGGTGAATCTGAAACTCGTTCATCTTGTAGAACGAGAGCACCTTGATTTGTTGCTTCAAGTAGTCGAGAGTAAAGAATTTTCTTCCTACATCGAGCATGAATCCGCGGTTGGGGAATTCCGGCCAGTCGCGAGCCAAGCCTTTGGCCAATTGTGCTTTCTGGTTGTGAAGCATCTGGAGCAAGCTTCGGGTTCCCCAGAAAACTCCTTGCGGAGTGGGCGCTTCGATGCTGACTTTCTGGTCGATGGCCAGCACATAGCCTTCCTTGCCCAACTGCTCATCGGGTTGGGAGAGCGAGAGATAGATGTCGTTTTTCTTCGCCTTTCCGGTGGTGATGGTATAGTTCCACTCCAAGAGTTCCTTCAAGTCATCGGCCAAGATGGATGCCGTTTTTCTCAATGAGGCTTCGTGTGCTGGGTTGATGACAATGTTTCCTTGGGCAGGAAGTGCGAGGGTTCCTTTGGTTCCCTTCCATTGTTGGAGGGCAGGGATTACTTGCGGACAAGGGTTTTGGGCGAAGGTCAGCAAGCAAATCAGGAGCAAGCTGCATAGGGTGAATGTCTTTCTCATAGTTCAAATTTTTTATTTGTGGACTAAGATAGCAAATCTCCGTGAAACAAGGAAATAATCGCTTTGGAAAAAACGCTTAGGCGTTTTACTTGAAACGTCAAAGCGTTTTGCCTCAAACGCCAAGGCGTTTTATTTCTTTCGTCGGGGCCTTTCAAAAAGAATCCCCAATGGCTTGTCGTTAAACCATTGGGGATTCACAAAATCGTTATCGTATGTTGGCGAATTCAGAAGCCGGTTTCCATTGCGGATAGACATCGGTTGTAACCAGTTCGTAAGCCAAGTCGAAGAACAATTGTACTTCCTGCATCAGGCCATCGTAATTGTCCGTTTCAGGATACATCTGGTCGGTTGGCTTGTGGTAAGTATTTGCCCAATAATCCTTAATCTTGGCTGTGGCCCATTCCTTTCCGTGTTCGCGATTATCGCTCCAACCCTTGGCAAACATGGCCGGAACGCCTTTTCTCATGAAAGGCAGGTGGTCCGAACGGTAGAACATGCCGTTAAATGCTTCCGGATCGGCCATTACATAACGGTCGTATTTCTCAGCCAGGCGGGTTACCATATCATCCAATGTAGAGTGTCCGAATCCGGTGATGGTCACATCGTTGTTGGCACCCCAAAGAGGGATAACATCCAGATTGATAACCGCTACGGTCTTTTCTACGGGGTAGATAGGATTTTCCACATAATAGCTGCTTCCCAAAAGTCCGGTTTCTTCGCAAGTTGGCACGAGGAAAACGATGCCTCTTTCGGGTTGCTTCTTCAATGCCTTGAAAGCACGTGCGGTCTCCAATAGCCAAGCCATAGCCGTAGCATTGTCGGTTGTTCCGTTGATGATGGTATCTCCATCGATGGCTTTCCCGTAGCCCAAGTGGTCCCAATGGGCAATGCAGACAATGTTCTCTCCATTCTGCTTGCTTCCTTCGATATAGCCAACTACATTCGGACTGCTATTGTAAGTAAATTTGCTTTTCATCGATACCGTTACATCCGATTTCAAGTCGAAAGGCTTGAAGTCCGGCTTCTTGGCTTCGGCTATCAATTCGTCCATGTCATAACCGTTTCGCTTGAGCAATTCGCGTGCCGATGCATTCGAGAGCCATCCTTCGAGTGCACAATAATATTCGGTGTTGTCAGGATTGTTCAGATAGAGTTTCGAACCGGCCGATGCAACGGGAACGCTGAACGGATAACCCGCTCCGCGGTCTTCGTGGATGATGAGAACGCCTTTCAATCCTTGGCGAGCACCTTCTTCGAACTTGTATTTCCAGCGTCCGTAATAAGTCATCGTGTCGCCCTTGAAGTAATGTCCGGTGCTACCCAATCCAGGGTCGTTTACCATCACTACGGCCACCTTGTTCTCCGGGTTCTCGATGCCGGCGTAATCGTTCTTGCCATATTCGGGTGCAACGATGCCATAACCGGCAAATACCAACTCGGCCTTGTCGATGTGGATTTCGTCTTCGATGCGCTTGCTGAAGGCTACGAAACCTTCGTTATGCTTCAAGTCGAGTTTGCCTTCCGGAGTGTTCAGTGTCATGATTTCCGAACATTGGGTATTGGAGAGCACCAACGAAATGTCCTGCAAATACGAATCCCCGTTGATGGGTTTCAATCCGATGGCCTTCATCTCGTTGGCCAGGTATTCAACTGCTCTCTCGGCACCTTTCGAGAACGGTTTTCGTCCTTCGCAAAGGTCACTCGACAGGTATTCTACATGTCTTTTCAAGTTATCGATGGTAGCCACTTTCTTGGCTTGCTCCGCATCGTTGGCAGTTGTACAAGCAACAAATGCCAAAATCATCAGTATGAAAGGTAAACGCTTCATGTTCGTTGTTTATTAGTGGGTGGATAGTTAAAATCGAATGTTCAGACCTTGATAAATATACTTTATGATACAAAACTAATAAATTCCTCTTTTTATTGTATTATCTTAACGAATAATTTCTTATCTTGCACTCAAAATTTTAATACTATGAAATATCAATTGGCTATTATAGGCGGTGGTCCTGCTGGATATACTGCTGCCGAAGCTGCTGGAAAGGCAGGTTTGAGTGTTGTTTTGTTCGAAAAGAAAAGTTTGGGTGGTGTATGTTTGAACGAAGGATGTATTCCTACCAAGACTTTGCTTTACTCGGCTAAGGTGTACGATTATGCCAAGTATGCATCGAAGTATGCGGTAACCGTTCCTGAAGCATCGTTCGATTTGGGTAAGATCGTGGCTCGCAAGCAGAAGGTGGTTCGCAAGTTGGTGTTGGGCATCAAGGCGAAGCTTACTGCTCATGGAGTGAACATCGTGACAGGTGAAGCAACCGTTATCGACAAGAACACCGTGAAGTGTGGCGAAGAAACTTACGAATGCGACAATCTCTTGCTTTGTGCCGGTAGTGATACCTTCATTCCTCCAATTCCAGGTGTAGAGGAAGTAGATTATTGGACTCATCGCGATGCACTCGACAATAAGGAAGTGCCGGCGTCATTGGCCATTGTAGGTGGTGGTGTTATCGGTATGGAATTTGCTTCGTTCTTCTGCTCATTGGGCGTAAAGGTTACCGTTGTGGAAATGATGGACGAAATCTTGGGAGGCATGGACAAGGAATTGTCGGGCATGCTTCGTGCCGAATATGCCAAGAAGGGCATCAAGTTCTTGCTCAGTACCAAGGTGGTAGGCTTGTCGAAGGGCGAAGAAGGCATCACCGTTTCTTATGAAAACGCAGAAGGTGCCGGTAGTGTAACTGCCGAAAAGTTGTTGATGAGTGTTGGTCGTCGTCCGGTCATGAAGGGTTTGGGATTGGAAAACTTGAATCTGGAGTTGACAGAACGCAAGTGCATCAAGGTGGATGAACACTTGCAATCGTCTGTGCCGGGAGTATATGTATGCGGTGACTTGAATGGCGTGTCTTTGTTGGCACATACTGCTGTTCGTGAAGCCGAAGTAGCGGTACATCACATCATCGGTAAGGAAGACAAAATGAGCTACCAGGCCATCCCAGGCGTTGTTTATACCAATCCGGAAATCGCATCGGTAGGCATGAGCGAAGAAACCTTGAAGGCTCAGGGCATTGCTTATCAGGCCTTGAAGTTGCCGATGGCCTATAGTGGCCGATTCGTGGCCGAGAACGAAGGCGTGAATGGCGTATGCAAGGTCTTGGCTGCTGAAGACGGAACCGTATTGGGTGCCAGCATGTTGGGCAATCCGGCTTCGGAACTCATCATCGTGGCCGGTATGGCAATAGAAGATGGCAAGAAAGTGGAAGACTGGAAACGATATGTATTCCCGCATCCTACTGCAGGTGAAATCTTTAGAGAGTTTTGATAATTGAGATAAATGAAAAGAATATATTCGTTAATCGTATGGCTGGCAATGACAATTGTCGGCGCAAATGCCCAGTCGCTTGCCCAGCGACTGGACTCTTTGTTATTGCACGATCCGATGCTGAAGACTTCTGAAGTAGGGATTGCGGTGTTCGATTTGACATCGGGCGAGTCATTGTTCCAATATCAGGATGAGAAGCTTTATCGTCCGGCATCTACGGAAAAGGTGGTGACTTCGGTTTCGGCATTGGCTACATTGGGCATGGACTATACCATGGATACCCGTTTGCGATATACCGGAAAAATAGAGAACGATACCTTGAAGGGAAGTCTTTTTCTGGTAGGTGGTTTCGACCCGGAATTCATGGATGGAGACTTGGATTCGTTGGTCGATGTGATAGCTCAGAGTGGCATCCGTTACATTACAGATACATTGGCTGCCGATGTGTCGATGATGGACTCGGTATATTGGGGAAACGGTTGGTCGTGGGACGATGTGCCCGATTCTTTCCAGCCTTACATGTCTCCGTTGATGCTGAACAGAGGATGTGTGGATGTAACGGTAATTCCTACCTCAAAGGATTCTATCCCGGATGTGGTATGTGTGCCGGCTTCCACTTATTATCAGGTAGATAACGATGCCGTTAGCCTTCAGCCACAAGCTGGAAGCTTGAAGATTACCCGCAATTGGTTGTACAATGGCAACTTGATAAACATCTCAGGCAACGTCGCTCGCAAGACGACTCGTACATTGAGTATCTATACCTCCAAGGATTTCTTCTTCCATACATTCATTAGCCGATTGAAGGAGAAGGGAATTGAAGCCAATGGAATAGCCTTTGCCGATTGTCCGGCGAATGATTCAATCAATGTGGTTTCCGATTTGTTTACCTTGAAGCGTCCGATAGGCGAAGTCTTGAAGCAGATGATGAAGGAGAGCGATAACCTCTGTGCAGAAAGCATGTTCTATCACATGGCGATGAATCATACCAAGCGACCAAGAGTGACCGATAACGATGGATCGGAAGCGATTAATCATTTCATCAAAGGGACCTTGGGGCTTAATCCTGAACACTTCAACATTGTAGACGGTAGTGGTGTATCCTTGTACAATTATATCTCTCCGCGCTTGTTGTTGGAATACTTGAAGTACGCCTATTATCATGCCGAGGTCTTCCAACCATTCTATGAATCTTTGCCGATAGCGGGTGTAGATGGTACGTTGGAGCATCGCATGAAGAAGTCGAAAGCGTATGCCAATGTGCATGCCAAGACAGGAACGGTAACAGGAGTTAGCTCGTTGGCCGGTTATGCCAAGGCTCCGAATGGACACATGCTTGCCTTCTCCATCATCAACCAGAATGTCATGAAGTCTCGTGTGGCACGAACATTCCAGGATAAGGTATGCGACATCTTGTGTACCAGTCGTTAAATAAAGAAGCAGATAAATTAAAAACAATGTATATGAAAAACAGAAGTAAATTAATCTTATTGGGTGCAGTCTTGACGATGGCATCTTGTACAAGTGAGAAGCATAATGTGCTGACTGAAGCCGAAAAGGCAGAGGGTTGGCAATTGTTGTTCGATGGTCAGACCTTAGAAGGTTGGAAGGATTACAATGGTGAGACTTTGACTCAGCCATGGCATGTTGTGGATGGTTGTATCCAAGCAAATGGCGATGGTAGCGACTTGTCGGGTTATATCGTAACTACGAAGCAATACGATAACTTTATCCTCGATTGGGATTGGAAACTTTCTTATGGTGGCAATAGCGGTATGCTCTATCATGTGGTAGAAGATCCTTACTTCAAGGTGCCTTATGTAACTGGTCCTGAATATCAGTTGATAGACAATGAAGGTTGGGAAGCTACCAATGCTCCTACCAAGTTGGAAGAGTGGCAGAAGTTGGGTGTAGACTATGCCATGTATCTCCCGAATCCGGATTCAATGTTCGTGAATCCACAAGGCGAATGGAACAATTCCCGCATTGTATTCGACAATGGTCATGTGGAACACTACCTCAACGGACATAAGATTTTGGAATTCGAAGCATGGACCGAAGACTGGTTCCAACGCAAGGGAAGCGGTAAGTGGGAAATGGCTCCGGAATATGGTTTGGCACGTAAGGGTGTTATCTGTTTGCAAGACCATGGCTATCCGGCTTCTTTCCGAAACATCAAGATCAAGGAGCTTCCTAAGAAGGTCACTGGTAAGGAAGAAATCTTGTTCAATGGTAAGGACTTGACCGGTTGGGATGCTTATGGCACAGAACTTTGGTATGTAGACAACGATGGTCACTTGGTATGCGAAAGCGGTAAGGATAAGGAATATGGCTACTTGGCTACTCATGACTATTACAATGACTTCGACCTCAGCATCGACTTCAAGCAATTGGCTAATGGTAATTCAGGCGTATTCTTCCGTTCATTTGTTGAACCTCCAGTAAAGGTACATGGCTGGCAATGCGAAGTGGCTCCGAAGAATCACGATACAGCTGGTATCTACGAATCGTATGGTCGTGGATGGTTGGTACAGATTCCGGACGAAAAGGAAAATATCTTGAAGCAAGGCGAATGGAATACCTTGCGTATCCGTGTAGAAGGTAACCACGTACAGACTTGGTTGAATGGTGAGCCGATGACCGATTTCGAAGACGAAAAGATTGGTGCAGCACAAGGCCGAATCGCTCTCCAAATTCACGATGGTGGTGGCATCAAGGTATTGTGGCGTAATATAAAGGTAACAAGAATCTAATTTAAAAACATATACTATGGGAACCAACAGAAGAGATTTTCTCAAGACAATGGGTGGAATTGGTTTGTTCTCCATTGTACCGAGCAAGGTATTGGGCGGACCGAATCATATTGCACCGAGCGACCAGCTCACTAAAGGTATCATTGGTGTGGGTGGTATTGGTCGAAGCAGTTATCACTTTACCAGCGATGAGAAGTGTCGTTTGGTATCAGTTTGTGATGTAGACAAGAACCATTTGCAGAAAGCGGTGGAATTGGGTAAGAAGAAGTTCAACGAAACATTCCAGACTTATCATGACTTCCGCGATTTGGTAAAGGACCCGAATGTGGATATCGTTCATATTGCTACTCCTCCGCATTGGCATGCCTTGATGGCAATTGAAGCAGCCAAGGCAGGCAAGGACATCTGGTGTGAAAAGCCGATGACTCGTACCATTGGCGAAGGTAAGCGTGTGGTAGAAGCCGTGAAGCAGAACAATCGTATTTTCCGTTTGAATACCTGGTTCCGCTTCAAGGACAATTTCTATGGCTTAGGTACTACCGTAGAGCCGTTGAAGAAATTGGTAGATAGCGGTTTGTTGGGATGGCCATTGAAGGTGACTATCTCCGGAGCAACCGGCTTTACTTGGAAGTTCTTCTGGGTAGGTAAGGAAAACTTGGCTCCAGAACCAGTTCCGGCTGAATTGGATTACGACATGTGGTTGGGCCCGGCTCCTTACAAACCATATAACTCGCATCGTGTTCACTCTACCTTCCGTGGTTATTGGGATTACGATGGTGGTGGTTTGGGCGATATGGGACAGCACTACATCGACCCTGTACAATATATATTAGGTAAGGACGATACCAATCCGATTAAGGTGGAAGTGGATGCTCCACAACAACACTCGGATGCCATCGGTATCTGGCGAAAGATTACCTATACTTACGAAGACGGTTGCCAGATTGTATTGGAAGGCGAAGGTTTCGAAAGCGGAAACAAGGTGCCATACATCGAAGGTCCGAAGGGTAAGGTATTCAAGGGATTCGAATGTGAATTGGATGGTAAGCCGGCTCCTGATATCATGAACATCATTGCCGATTTGCCAGATCCGGAACCTCAGAACACCGACTTTATCCAATGTGTCAAGAACCGCGAATTGTTTGCCTTGAACGAAATGAATGGTCATCGCAGTGCGAACATTGTGAACATGGGCTTGTGTGCGCTTCGTTTGAACCGTACCTTGCATTTCGATCCGGTGGCTCAGCAGTTCATTAATGATGATGCAGCCAACCGCTTGATTGACCAACCAATGAGAGGAATTTGGAAGTTGTAACTTGAAAGGAAAGAAGTATGAAAAAAATATTTATCATATTGGCTCTATCGGTATTGATGCCGTGGAGCATGGTGGCACAAGATGCCCGTATGCGTACATCGGAAACCATCATTGCCGATGCGTTGAACCAACTTCCGGCTTCCGAGAAGAAGGTATTCGATGAAGTGATGGGTGAATTGGTTTCTACTGGTGCCGAAGGTATTGCCGAAGTGGCAGGTATGTTAGTACCTGCCAGCGAAGGAAAGAATGCCATTGTGGAATATGCCTTGAATGGGGTAGTGGCATACGCTTCTACACCGGGTAAGGATGCGGAAAAGGCTGTTGTTCGTAAAGGTTTGACTCAGGCTTTGAATGCATGCACAGACAATCCGAACAAGGCTTTCTTGCTTACCTTATTAAGAATGTGTGGTGAAGCAGAAGATGCTCCGGTATTTGTGAAATATTTGAACGATGACTATTTGGCTGAATGGGCTATCAGTGGTTTGACTTTCATCCCGGGTACTGATGAAGTGTTGCTCGACTTGATGAAGAAGGAAGCAGCTCCGAAGGCTATGTTGGCTCATGCTGCCGGCATCAAGAAGATGGCATCGGCTGAACCTATTTTGTTGGCTTGGTTGAAGGATGCAGATGCTCCGACTACACGTGCTATCTATCAGTCGTTGGCTCAGTGTGGTACCTCCTTGTCTATTCCAGTATTGGGTAAGGCTGCCAAGAAGGTTGCTTACGATTGGGAAGCTACCGATGCAACTGCTGCTTACTTGCGCTTGCTCAAGAAGTTGGTAGGCGAAGGTCGTGGCAAGGAAGCGGGTGCTGCTGCTAAGGCTTTGTTGAAAGCAACAGACAAGAGTCATGTAAGAGGTGCTGCTTTAGAGGTTATCGTAGCCGTAGCTGGCAAGAAAGCCCTTCCGTTGGTAGCTGCATCTTTGAAGAACGAAGACCGTGCTTATCGTGTGAATGCATTGCGTTTGTCAGAAAGCATTGCCGATGAAAATTGGTATGCAACCGTAGCCAAGACTTTGCAAGGAAAGACCGAAGCTCCGGTTAAGGCAGATGTATTGAACTGGTTGGGTACAAACCATGTGGCTTCGCAGATCAATGCGGTGGTGGCTCAGGTAGGTGCTGCTGATGAAGAAGTGGCATTGGCTGCTATCAAGGCTGCCGGCAAGATTGGTGGCGAAGTAGCTTTGGAAAGCTTGGTGGCTCAGTTGGGTGGTGCTCATAGCGAAGCTGCCGAAAAGGCTTTGTTGGCTTTCAATGGTAAGGTGAATGCAGGCGTGTTGAAGGCTTTGAATGCAGAAAAGAATGTACAACTTCCGGCATTGCGCATTGCTTCGGCTCGTAGCATGGAAGAATCTGCCGATAAGGTATTCGAATTGCTGTCTTCGTCGGATGCTGCTATCAGTGAAGCTGCTTATGCTGCTTTGGCTGGTGTGGTAGAACCGAAAGACTTCGGTCGTTTGGCTCAATTGCTTGAAAAGGGTAAGCAAGTTCCTGCTGTACAAAAGGCAATGAAGAGTGCTATTCTTCCGCTTTCGAAGGAAGACCAGTTGGCTGCTATCCAACCATGCATGGCTAAGTCGGCTAATGCTTCTCTCTATTATCCGGTATTGGCTCAGGTTAGCAACTCAGAAGCAATTGCCATCATCCGCAAGGGTTATGAAGGTAGCTATAAGCAAGCTGCATACGAGGCTTTGTTGACTATCGACAATGCTGAAATGATTGACGTTCTCTTCGAAATGGCTCAAGCTGATAAGGCTAATTCGCAAGCCATCTTGAACCGTTATACTGACTTGGTATCGAAGTCGGCTCAGAAGCCTATCCAGAAGTTCCAGTCGTATAGCCAAGCATTGGCATTGGCTAACGATGTGAAACTCCAGAACCGTTTGATTGGTCTCTTGGGTGGCACTCATGCTTATCAAGCTTTGTTGGTGGTAGAACCTTATATGAATAACCAACCTACTGCTGAGGCTGCTGCCGGTGCCGTTCGTACCATTGTATCTAAGAACATCACTATCTTGGGCGGTGATCAGATTCGTGCCATGTTGAACAAGGCCATCACTTGCTTCGAAGCCGTGGGCGATGCCGATGCAGGTTATGCTATCGACGATATCAAGGCGATGCTCGAAAAGCTTCCGGAAGTAGAAACTTCACCGAAGTTCGAACTCTCAGCACAAGAAAAGAAGGAAGGCTTTGAAATCTTGTTCGATGGTGAAGACATGAGCCAATGGATTGGCAATACCATCGACTATGTACCGATGAATGGTGTTATCAGTGTAAGTGCGAACTATGGCAATGGTGGTAATCTCTATACCAAGAAGGAATATAGCGACTTTGTTTTCCGCTTTGAATTCTGCTTCATGAAGGAGGGCGTGAACAATGGTGTAGGTATCCGTACGCCGATGGGTGTGGATGCTGCTTACGAAGGTATGGAAATTCAGATTCTCGATCACGATGCTCCTATTTACAAGAACTTGCGCGAATACCAACAACATGGTTCGGTGTATGGCATTATTCCTGCTAAGCGTGTAAAGTTCCCGAAGTTGGGTACTTGGAACACCGAAGAAATCGTAGTGAAGGGTGACCACATCAAGGTTACAGTGAATGGTGAAGTAATCTTGGATGGCAATATCCGCAAGGCATGTAAGGGTAACAACGTGTCGAAGGATGGTTCGAAGACCAATCCGTATACTGTAGACAAGAAGAACCACCCGGGCTTGTTCAACAAGAGTGGTCACATTGGCTTCTTGGGTCATGGACAAGGCTTGAAGTTGAGAAACATCCGTATCAAGGATTTGAGCAAATAATGGAAGTTAAGCAAACAACGGAAAATGGTAAGCCGGTCTCTATCGTGGCGATAGGGGCCGGCAACCGTACCAATAAATATTTGGAATACATCAGAAATCACCCCGACTTGGTTCAGCTGGTCGGGGTGATTGAACTGAACGACATTCGTCGTCAGCACGTAGCAGAGCGCTTCGGCTTGGAAGCGTCGCAATGTTATGTGGATTATCATGCTTTCTTCGAGGCTCCGAAACAAGCAGATGCAGTTATGGTATGTACACCTGAGGATATGCACTTCGAGCCCACGATGCTTGCTATCCGTGCCGGATATCATGTCTTGTTGGAGAAGCCCATTGCCCAAACACTTGAAGAATGTACACAGATAGCTCAGGCAGCACGCGATCAAGGAGTCCTGGTCTCGGTGTGCCATGTCTTGAGGTATCATCCTTATTTCATGAAGGTAAAGGAATTGGTGAACTCCGGCGGGTTGGGCGAAATCATTTCCATCAATCACCGCACTTCGGTGGGAGTGGACCGTACGGCTCATGGCTTTGTGCGTGGCATTTGGCGAAAGGAAGCCGTGACCAATCCGATGCTGATGTCCAAATGTTGTCACGATATCGATTTTCTGTTGTGGCTTACGGAAACGCCTTGTCGCAAGCTTACCTCCTTCGGATCCTTGCGATGGTTCAAGGCGAAGAATGCATCGGAAGGTTCGGCCGAACGATGCATCGATTGTAAAGTAGAAACCCAATGTCCGTTCTCGGCCATCGACCTCTACAAGGTGCGTCGGGACTGGATTTCCAATTTCGATGTTCCGCAAGGAAAGACCATCGACGATGTCATAGATGTTCAATTGCAGGAAGGCCTATATGGCCGATGTGTTTATCATTGCGATAACGATGTGGTGGACCATCAGATTGTTTCTATGGAGATGGAGAACGAGGTAACCATCAATTTCTCGATGGATATCTTTACATTGCAAGACAATCGCGAAACGCACATCAGCTTGACAGAGGGAGAAATCGATGGTGATGAAACCCGCTTGCGTGTCCGTCGCTTCCGAGGAGGAACGGAGGAGGTTTATGACTTCTCGGACATTGCACATACTCCTTTCCATGCCGGTGCCGACTTGAACATTGTGGCCGACTTCGTTAATGCCATCCGTGAAGGACGGGATGATTTGGTCACTTCCATCGAACGGTCGGTGGAAAGCCATCGCATTTGCTTCGAGGCGGAGCGTAGCCGGAAAGAGATGCGTACCATCTTGTTTGGGTAAAAACTTAAGTCATTCTTTCAGGAACTTCATACCCGCTGTTTTTCAAGGGGTTACGATGAAGTTCCTTTATGTATTACCTCGTGATGATTTCAGATGGTATAACTTGTTGAAAGTTAAGCTATAATCACTATCCGTATTAATTCTGTCTCCTTTTTGTTTTTGCTTCGTCACAAATGTGACGAAGATTCGATAAATATATGCTTTATCTCCGTAACAATATGTAATGAAGAATCCTCTCATCTGTGGCGAAGGGATAATGTCTGCGCTTAATAGCTAATGTTCTTAGGCCTTTCGGCAAAGATTACGATAAGACTCACCATTGGTTCTATATAGTGTTTGATGATGAAAGCCAGTTTAGTTATCTGAACTTGAAAGATATAGTTATACTATAGAACCCAACTTCCAATATAAATCCTTTTCCATTACGGAAAGTATTAAAGCCTTGAATTACTTTTATGGACTACTGTGGTCGCTGTATGGGATATTTTGTTTAACTTTGCCTATTATGTAGTATGAACAACAAATAAAGTTTACCACAAATGAGTGAAGAACGTAATCACATAAAAATATTTGTGTCTTCAACAGTATATGATTTCGAGACCGATTTAAGGCGAATTTTTCTTACCCTTGATGGTTTTGGGTATGATGTATATATGTCAAAGGAAGGTACTATACCATTAGATAGCAGGCTATCCAATCTTGTAAATTGTGTTAATGGAGTTGAGGAGTGTGATATATTCTTAGGAATAGTTCGTCCCTTAATAGGTTCTGGTGTCCTTGAGAAAAATGGACGTTCTATAACCGCTCAGGAATTTGATAAAGCTATAGAACTAGGGAAGCCTAGGTTTGTTTTAGCAGACTATCGCGTAGAATTTGCACACAAGTTCTTAAGCCTTATGAAGCAGAATATAAGTTCAATACCTCTAAATAGAGAAAAAACAGTAAAGGATGAAGAGGGAAATAATAAGACTATATTGTTACCTAATAATGTTGTTCATGGAGAGTGTGTTGAAATTTATAGACTTGCCATACAAAATACCATTAAACCAGCAAATAGAATTGGTAACTGGGCTCAACCATATAAGGATAGTGAGGATATACAACGCTTTATTGAGTCTCAATTTAAGGATGTTGAACGCATAAAAAGTATAATCGATGGAAAGTAGTTTTGTTGAAATGCTCTTGTCTCAAAAGCATCTGCCATCACCTGTTGAATGTGTTTCAAGACCAAATACAGAGAAGATAGCCAAGTCAATTTGTGCATTATTAAATGCTCAAGGTGGATGGGTGATTATAGGTGTAGATGATAAATATGATAGCATAGGAATAGAAGATTTGGGAATTGAGAAAGAAATTCAAAGCGAGATAACCAATAATATATTCCCTATGCCGCTTGTTTATGTACAAAGGGAATCTTATAAGAACAAAATAGTTATTTTAATAACTGTTATAAAAGGTAGTTTACCTCCATACTCGTACAAAAATAAGTATTATGTCAATAGAGGTGATGTTGTAACATCGCCATCCTCAGATGAGATAAGTCGTTTGATGAGGGACTCCTTTTCTATAAAGTCTGGTTGGGAATCGATTGCTAATCTATATGCAGACAAAGATTCATTAAATGGAGATTTAATGAATAAGGTTTATAGACAAGGTATATCTTCAGGGCGTTTGGCAAAAAGTGATAATGGTCTGTATTCTATATTGTCCGAACTTCAATTGCTTGATTCGTATGAAGTTAAGAATGGTACGGTTGTGTTGTTTGCAGAGAATATCAGACAATATTTACCACAATGTCGGGTTAGGATTCAGTTGATGAGCAAAGGTAAAACGGCTAATCAATTTGATGATAGTATAACATTAGAGGGGAATATTTTCACACTTCTTGATGAGACCATTGCCTATTTTAAGGAGCGTTTACCTAGACAATCTTTCTTTCTTGAAGGAAAAACGACCCGTATGGATGACTACATCTATCCATTGGATGTGTTGGATGAGGCTGTAAGTAATGCTCTCATTCATAGAGACTATTCAGACTCACTTGATGAGGTTACAATTTTTATATATACAGATAAGATTGAAATATCTAACCCTGGTCGTTTGCCAGAGAAGTTAGTAAAAAGTAAAAACGAAGTATTGCCTCATGGTTCCATACTTCGTAATCCTCTTATGGCTGAAATGTTTTACATTGCTGGTGAGATGGAAAAAACAGGTCGTGGTATGGCTTTAATATCTACTAGGATGAGAGAACTTGGAAGGAAATTACCCGAATGGACAAGTTCTAATAACCGGACAACTTTGAGTATATTTAGTAAGTCGGGAAAAATGACATTAAATGAACGTGTAGAACATTTTTTAGGCTCACGCTCAAAAGGCCATGTTTTTAGTAAAGCAGAGTATATTGAATTCTTTGAGAAACAACCATCAAAAATTACAGCTCAGAATGATATACAGTCAATGTTAAGTCATGGTATTTGTGAGAAAATAGGCAATGGCCCATCAACTAAATACCGAATAAATTGACCGATATTGACCGATAATGTATGATATAATGGTATATACGGCATTTTTATGGCTTTGTCGAAATTGTAGAATTGACCGATAAAAGGTTAATGTGTGATTCGGTTTAGTGGTCATAAAACTCAAAAGGAATAAGCAAACCAGGCAGGTAGGAATACCATGTCTGGTTTGCTTATTCTTCGAAATAGTACAATGTGATGGTCGAAGCAGTAAAAATGCGAAGGTGCCAACTAATGAAACAGGAATTGGTATGTCTTGGAATATTGAAGCCATGGCTATTGTTTCAAGTCCTGTAACTTAAAGCAGGCAAACACCAACTTGTTTTCATCGAATTCCGGATTCGCTTCATTGTTCTCGGAGATGTAAAGACCATCTCGACCTATAAAGCTCATCTTGTAGAAATACTTATTTCCGGGGAACTTGGTTTCGCCAATGATTCGGAAGTCCTTGTCGAAGATTATGACGGAGAACTCGCGGGCTTTTTGATCATTATAGACATATTCGTTCGGCCCCAGTTCGCAAGGCATTTCGGCAAATCGATAATAAACATCCCGATACTTGTCGTACATGATGTGCGAATAAGAGGCTGCTTCTACTGCTTCTTTTATCCCTATAAAGCCATCCGAACCCTCCTTTAAAATGGGACGCATTCTGCCCAGGTAGCGGCTCTTACCGTCATACCAACGGACAGTTTTCATATCGTCTGTTACCATTAGGCTATCGAATACAATAAATGAGCAAACCAAACGATTATCCTTGTAATTATAGTCATACACAAACTCATGTCCAGTAGTAATTTCTTTCACGTCTGTATCGAATATAGAAGGAAAACATAAAGGAGACCGGCTTGTTTTTCCGTCTCGTAGATTCATTGATGCAAACATCGGAATGGTTTTCCATTCGTTCCGTTTAATTGAAGGTTTTCCTGCGCGTTGAGCAAAGTAAATAACGGAGTCTATCATAAAAGAAGGATAATGTGCATAGCTAAATCCTTCTGTAAAGTATACAGGTTTACCATCTGAAGGTAAAACTGGGTAACGATGGATTATTATGCCATCGGTATCAGAGATAGTAACTCTACTTATATTGCCTTGGAAATAAAAAAAAGTATCTGGTCCTCCAAGAGGTACTGCTCCATATGCTGCAGGTATGGCATTGGCTCCCTCCCTAAGCAATGGAAACCTTTTGTGTATATCTTGTTTTTCTAAATCATAGATAATAATTTCTGTAGCATATTGTCTTGTGGATTGATTCCCAAAGGAAAGGTATTCTTTTCCTGCATCTTCGAAGAGAAAAATCGATTGACTTAAATAATAAGTGTTTTCGTCTATGGGTAAAGTAATTTTTTTAAATTCATTTAGTTTTGTTTTGTAGATAGGCTCCATACTTCCTGATTTTAATTGGCAGGAATAAAAAGTAAAGATACATGCTAATATTGTCCAATTTATAATCTTATTCATATATTATTATTGTTTTAAGTATGTGGGTGTGTTAATTTATAAAGTTCCTTTTATTTTGTCATTCAGACGACAATAGGGAGGAAGAATCTTATATACATAATGGATGTTCCCGAAATCCTTTGTTACGCTCAGAATGACAGAGTGTTTTGGTATTTTTATTTCGACACACCCACATACATTAATTATTATTCCATATAGGTACAATCTGCAAATACACCATAACAAACAGCTCCTTCTGCAATTTTACTACAGCGTCCTGTTGTTTTGTCATAATGACAATATCCAGTAGGAGTATACGATCTGCCAGTAGAATGTAAGTTAGATACCCATACGAAAGAGGCAATCAGTGCCAATCCAAAAACTAATTTTGCTTTCATAATCTTTTAAGTTTAAAGTTTAACAATATATTTATTTGACGCGTCCACTAATTCAGTTCTTCAAGTCTTGTAATCCGAAGCAGGCAAACACCAACTTGTTTTCATCGAATTCCGGATTCGCTTCATTGTTCTCGGAGATGTAAAGACCATCTCGACCTATAAAGCTCATCTTGTAGAAATACTTGTTTCCGGGGAACTTGGTTTCGCCAATGATTCGGAAGTCCTTGTCGAAGATTATGACGGAGAACTCGCGGGCTTTAGGAGGTATTGCTCCAACAGGATATTCACCTTCTCCCAATTTACAAGGTAATTCAGCAATTCGATAATAGACATCTCGATATTTATCATACATTATATTGTGATAGGCAGCCCCTTCTATATTTTCTTTAAGGTATTTTATTCCTTCTGATGCTTCTGCAATATGAGGAGTCATTTTGTTTAAATATCTACTCTTACCATTATACCATTTTACATTTTTCAAGTCATCTGTAACCATTAGACTATCACTCTCCAAAAAAGCGCAGACCAATCGGTTTTCTTTATAATTATAATCATAACTAAAGAAATATCCACCAGCCGGTTCTTTTACATCGCAGTTAAAAAGGGAAGAAGGATAGAACAAAGGAGTCCATTCGAATTTACCATTACGCAAGTCCAATGAACCGAACAGGTTCAATTTTCCCCAATCAGCTTTTTTCATCTTTGGGTGAATCCCCATTTGATGGAAATAAACAATCGAATCTTTAACAAAAGAAGGCCAATGAATAAAACTAGAAATCTCTGTATATACAAACTGACCTTTGGGATGCCACGTTTGATATTTTCGCAAGATTTCACCTAGGTCATTTATTAATGACAATTGACCAACATTATGTTGAAAAAGCATAAAAGAATTCAAGCTGTTATAAGGCCTACTTCCACATACACCTAATATCCCGTTTGGTCCCTCTCTTGTCATTGGAATCCGTTTGCTTACTGCTTTTTCCGTAAGGTCAAAAACAATTAGTTCATATTGTCTTTTTTCTGTATGCTCGAAATGTAAATACTCCTTGCCGTTTTCTTCAAAATGAAACATAGATCTACTTAAATAATAAGTGTTTTCATCTATGGGTAAAGTAATCTTGTTTGTCTCTACCAATTCTGTCTTATAAATAGGTTCCATGCTCTCTTGCTTTGATTGACAAGAAGCCAGTATTATGAGGGAGATTCCTATTGTTAACCAATCATTCTTTTTCATATAAATCGATTTTAAGTTTTACTTTCATTCGCAAAACCAAAATTCGGAAAAGAAGAGCAATGACGCACGTATTTTAGTTGAATTTTTGTTGAAAGTTGCTAATCGGTTATAAATCAGCAATGAATTGGTCGAACTTTTCGGCTGTTCCCTCCATGCCGGTCAGCTTTTTGCACAGGCGTTTGCGAGCATGGCTAATGGTAGATGGTTGGCATGCCATGAACCGGGCAATGTGTTTGTTCGCCATTGAAATCTTGATGAGAAGACAAATCTGTACCTCCTGAGGCGTGAGTTGTGGACACAATTCATGGAGGCGTGCGGTGAAATGAGGGTAGGTGGTATCGATCGTTGCCTGAAGTTCTTGCCAGTCTTCGGGAGAGAGGCGGCATTCTTCATGGGCTGCACGATGAAAATGGATATAGATTTTCGATTGTTGGAAAGCCTGTTCCTGCCACTCACGATTGCTCAAGACAGCAAGGTTCTTGCGGTTGGTGGCCTCAAGAAGTTCCTTTTGTGACAAGAGTAATTGTCGGGACAGATTGTCTTCCCGATTTTCGGCTTCCGCCAGTTTGTTTTCCAATTCTTTCAGTTTTGCTTCGTTCTGTTGGATGGAAGCCAGGCTTTCTTCGTACCGGTGTTCCTGAAGGATTCGCAAGTAGCGTTCCTGCTCAATGGCACGATGCTTCTTGTGCTTTTGTCGCTGAAGGATGAGTACAACGCCCATAGCTCCCACCAGAAGGGCAGCCGACAAAAGGTACATCCATATACGATAGGTGTGGTTCTCCAGTTCGAGGAGCTGGTTTTCCATCTCGGCTGTTTGGTAGCTGAGTAAGAGATGGGTCTTGGCAATTGTGTCGGGAGAGGAGATGTGGCGGGCCGAGTCTTCCAACAGGCGGTAGCAAGCTTCATATTCCTTGGCTTCCGCTTCACGCCCTAACTCGCGATAGAGAAGCATCAGTTCCTTGCTGGCCGAACGGCGGTGGTAAAGATTGCCCACCTGCATGGTGCGATGCCAATTGCTCATAGCCGAATCGGGCATTTCCTTTTCCTTATATATAGCTCCTAATCCGAACAATATTTCCGGAGTGCATGGAGGAATCATCATCAACAGGTATTTCCCTTCTTCATGATTGGCATAGCGGAGATAGAAGCATCCCACTTCGCCGGTTATTTCGTTGGCTTGCTGAGGAGTGCCTGCCTTCACAATCAGCCGGTAAGCCCGCTCGAAGTTTTCCTTGGCTTGGGCGGTGTCACGACGGGAGATATGGATGCGCCCCAAATCGCGATGAACATACGAGCAGCTGACGGTATCTTTCTGCAATTGGTAGTAGTGCAAGGCTTTTTGCTTCATGTCCAAAGCTTCGTCGTGCAATTGTTGCTCCATGAAGAGGTTACCCATCTGGTCGTATGCTTCGCCCAAGAGGGTATAGTCGCTATGGGTTTTATGTATTCGGATAGCTTGGTGGAAGGCATTCAAGGCTTTCAGTGGTAGGTGCACGATGCTGTCTCTTTGGGTATTGTCCAAAGAAGCATGTGTGCGGGGTGTGGACAAGGGAAAGTCGCAACCGGCACAGGTCAGCATCAGCAGCAGAAAAATATGGAATACCTTTTTCATTCACTTCAATCGAGGAGCTTCAGACGGGAACTTCATTGTAACTTGTTGGGGTACATGCAGAATGAAGTTCCTGAAGGTCTGAAGATGATTTCTTTTCCTTATTTATAGATTACCATAAGACGGACTGAAGGTGTCACCACCATTCACATCTCCGCTGTTCAAGCCCTTGCGCAACCAACGGACGCGTTGATCGGATGTTCCATGGTTGAAAGAGTCGGGAACGGTGTAACCTTGCGCTTGTTTCTGCAAATAGTCGTCTCCAATCTTTGATGCTACGTTGAGGCCTTCTTCAATATCGCCATCTTCCAAAGAGTTGAACATCTTGTTGTCGTGATATGCCCAAATGCCGGCAAAATAGTCGGCTTGCAATTCCAAACGGACACTGATGCGGTTGCTTTCCTTTTCGCTCAAACGACTCATTTGTTGGTGAGCATTGTCGAGGATGCCCAATAGGTATTGAACGTGGTGTCCCACTTCATGGGCAATGACGTATGCGTAGGCAAAATCTCCGTCGGCTCCCAATTGTTGCTTCATTTGGCTGAAGAAAGACAAGTCGATGTACACGCTTTGGTCGGCCGAGCAATAGAAAGGACCCATTGATGAGCTGGCACCACCACATCCCGATTGTACGCTTCCGGTAAACAATACCAAGCGAGGAGGCTGATAGGTTCGTCCCATTTTCTTGAACTCTTGTGCCCATACATCTTCCGTGCCTGCCAAAATCTGGCTGGAGAACTTGGCCAATTCCTCTTCTTCGGCAGTTGGTTGGTAAGTGCCTCCCGATTGTTCCATCAATACACTACCCAAATCCACTTGATTCAAAACACTAAGCGGATTGCCGCCCATCAGCCAAATCACGAGGGCAGCTATGGCCAAGCCACCAATGCCCATACCGGCTTTCTTTCCTCCACCACTTCGACGTCTGTCGTCTACATTGGAGCTTTCTCTTCTTCCTGTTAGTCTCATGTCTTATTTTTGAATTTATTTAAACAATAGCTTGTTCAACCAACGGTTGATGTATACATTCGCAAAGGCGCATCCCACACCGATGGCTGCTCCGGCCATCACATCGCTGGGGTAGTGCACTCCTTGGTTGATGCGTGAGAATCCTACTCCGCAAGCCCATACGGCCGAGGGGGCGATGACATACCATTTGGGGTAATTGATGCTCAGTGAAGTGGCCAATGAAAAGGCTGCTGCCGTATGTCCGGACGGAAACGATGGGTCGGGTTCTGTCGATACCGGATGAATCAGGTCCGGATATTTTTCGTATGGCCGTTGTCGGTCGAAGGTATACTTCATGGCCATGGTGAGGCTCAGTGCTTCAATCACACTTGTACCTATATATATAGCCTCTTTCAGCATCGGTTCATCCTTTTGTACGAGGGCATAGATTCCCATGGCGGTGGGAACGCCTACGGGGAGAATGAGTCCGCTATGCGACAAGGCCCGGCTGAGGTCGTGTACTTCCCAACTATTTACTTTCTTCACGGTGTTGATATCCCAATTCTGGGCGTGGAGCTGACTGAGGGCTAGGCAGCACATGAGTAATAATAAGATTCCCTTTTTCATCCGTTTCTTCTGTTGTCTTTCGTGCAAAGTTAGGAATTTTTGGATGGAATGAAAAATATTCTGCGTCAGAGAGGCTTCTTGCCACGAATTATTTCCTGAATCGTTTGTAATTACCGAATATAAAACCTACATTTGCATGGAAAACACACTTTTCGGAAGGAAATATTCGTTTAATAAATTAAATAATTTAAAAATCAATCATTTATGTGGTTAAGTAATTCATCAATTGGTAGGAAAGTGGTGATGAGCGTTACCGGTCTCGCACTTATCCTGTTTCTGACATTTCACATGGCGATGAATCTTGTTGCAATCTTCTCTGCTGAGGCTTACAACATGATTTGTGCGTTCTTGGGAGCGAACTGGTATGCTTTGGTTGCTACTGCGGGTCTTGGATTCTTGGTAGTGGTTCACATTGTGTACGCTTTCTGGTTGACTATGCAGAACCGTGCCGCTCGTGGTAGCGAACGTTATGCAGTGAATGCTACACCGAAGGGTGTGGAATGGGCATCTCAAAACATGTTGGTTTTGGGTATCGTTGTTTTGTTGGGCTTGGGCTTGCACTTGTTCAATTTCTGGGCTAAGATGCAGTTGCCTGAAGTATTGCACATGATGGGCATGCACGTAGACACAGCTAACGTGACTAACGGTGTTTATCACATCGTGAACACTTTCGCTTGCCCGGTTTACTCTATCCTTTACTTGGTATGGTTGGCTGCTTTGTGGTTCCACCTTACTCACGGTTTCTGGAGTGCATTGCACACTTTGGGCTGGAACAACCAAATCTGGTTCGAACGTTGGAGAATGATTGGTAACATCTATTCTACTCTCGTAGTTCTTGGTTTCGCAGTTGTAGTATTGTTCTACTGGTTCTGCGGTGGCGGTTGCTAATCTCATCATTCATAAATCTTAAATCATAAAATTAATTATGGCTACTATAGATTCTAAAATTCCTGAAGGCGCATTAGCCGAAAAATGGACCAATTATAAAGCTCACCAGAAATTGGTGAACCCAGCCAACAAGCGTCGTCTCGACATCATCGTAGTTGGTACTGGTTTGGC
>JAFYWH010000107.1 GCA_017558175.1 Bacteroidaceae bacterium | reverse complement strand
TACCGAATACTACAGTACCCAAGTTCAAGCCCAAACGAGCGAAGATGTTCAAAACATATGCCTTCAATTCGTATACGCTTGAAGCTTCGTCAGCATGTGCCCAAGAGTTGCTTACACGCTTACCGGTTACCCACAAAGACAAGTGGTATTCTTCCTTGTATGGAGACAATGCCTTTTCTGCATTGCGTTTTTCTTCATTGAAGAAGTAAGTATTACCGAATTCGAAGAACTTCAAGTCAGCATTCTTACGGTTCGCATTGTGCTGGATGCTTTCAAGACCACCGAACAAGAGAGTCTGACGCATTACGTTCAAGTCGTTGCTCAATGGGTTCATCAAGTGTACGAGGTTAGCTGGAGCAAATGTTTCCAAACCTTCATAATAACCAGCAGCAGTCAATGAGTTGTTCAAGATTTCATTGAAACCACAACCTACCAATTGTTCAGAGATGATGTTCTGCAACTTCTGAGAGTTGTCTGCTTCACCCTTCGTAGTCAAGCTTGACTTCAAGGTAGTTGGGATTTCTACATTATTATATCCGTAGATACGGAGGATATCTTCTACCACGTCGCAATCGCGTTGAACATCCACACGATAAGGAGGAACCATCAACGAAAGACCTTCTTCGGTTTCGTTCACTATCTTCATTTCGAGGCTTGTTACGATGCTCTTCACGGTTTTTGCCGGAATTTCCTTACCGATCAAAGAGTTTACCTTATTATATGTCAACTCTACGGCAAAGTCGGCAATCGGGTTTGGATAGTTGTCCTTCACTTCCGATGCGATAGTACCACCAGCCAATTCCTTCACCAAGAGAGCAGCTTCCTTCAAGGCTACCAATGTGCCGTTCGGGTCGATACCACGTTCGAAACGAAACGATGAGTCGGTGCTCAAGCCATGACGACGAGCGGTCTTACGAACAGATGTCGGGTTGAAGTATGCAGCTTCGATGAATACATCGGTAGTAGTTTCGGTTGTACCTGAATCCAAGCCACCGAATACACCGGCAATACACATCGGTTCTTCTGTGTTGCAAATCATCAAGTCCTTATCAGAGAGCTTGCGTTCTACTTCATCCAAAGTAACGAACTTAGTACCTTCCGCACAAGTCTTCACTACAATCTTGCCACCCTTAATCTTGTTGGCATCGAAGCAGTGCAACGGTTGGCCATATGCATGGAGGATGTAGTTAGTGATATCGACGATGTTGTTGATAGGACGAAGACCAATCAAGCGCAACTTGTTCTGCAACCATTCCGGACTTTCCTTTACGGTTACCCCCTTGATAGCTACACCGGCATAACGAGGACAAGCTTCGGTGTTTTCCACTTCCACTTCGATGTTCAATTCGTTGCTTTCTACCTGGAATGCATCTACCGACGGACGCTTCAATTCAGCCTTGTGACCATTCTGAACCAAGTATGCATAGAGGTCGCGAGCCACACCATAGTGAGAGCAAGCGTCTGCACGATTCGGAGTGATATCTACTTCGAGCACGTATTCGCTCTTGATGTTATAGTATTCCTTAGCCGGAGTACCTGGAACAGCATCAGCAGGGAGTACGATGATACCTTCGTGGCTTGTACCGATACCGATTTCGTCTTCGGCACAAATCATACCGTTCGATTCTACACCACGAAGCTTAGACTTCTTGATAGTGAAGCAATCGTCACCATCATAAAGCTTAGTACCAAGAGTTGCAACCACTACCTTCTGACCAGCAGCTACGTTAGCGGCACCGCACACAATCTGTACCGGTTCGCCTTGACCCAAATTCACGGTTGTTACATGCATGTGGTCAGAATTTGGATGCGGTTCGCAAGTCAGCACTTCGCCGATAACGATACCTTCCAGACCACCCTTAATAGTTTGGACTTCTTCTACGCCACCAGTTTCAAGACCGATAGATGTCAGCGCAGCCGACACTTCTTCCGGAGTCAAATCGAAGTTGACGTATTCTTTCAGCCAATTATACGAGATATTCATATTGTGTTATTTTTATTGTTTTCTTAAAAGACTCGCAAAGTTAACTCTTTTTTTTGGTTTGCAGGGAATAATCGCATTAAAATGTCGCAACAATCTTGGTTGTTCAGAGTTTAGTGCATACAAAAAATCTTATTTTTCCGTATGAATTTATGATTGATTCAGCATATATTCCCAAATCAGCAGTGTGGTTTCTCCGATTAACACCGTTGTTTCGCTAATCAACGATGTGGTTTTACGAATCAACACCGTTGATTTAAGAATTCATCTTCATATAAACCACTATGCATCTGTATCCGAAGAAGAATCCATTTTCACGTAAAAGGTTTTCAGACACAACAATCACTTTTCGTCATAATAAAAAACATAGATAAAGGCTGTGTATTCTTAAAAAGATGCATTAACTTTGTAACATTGGAATATAAATAATTAAATCGAATTAATATGAAAATCCTTTTAACTGGTGGTGCAGGTTTCATCGGAAGCCACACTTTAATTGAACTTACTGAAGCTGGTCACGAAGCTGTAGTAGTAGACAATCTCGACAACTCATCTCCAATTTCATTGAAGCGCGTTGCTAAAATCATTGGCAAGGACGTTCCTTTCTACAAGGTTGATATCCGCGACCGCGAAGGTTTG
>JAFYWH010000106.1 GCA_017558175.1 Bacteroidaceae bacterium | reverse complement strand
GGTAAGAATCAAAGGTCGCAAGGTCGTAGTGGAACTCGCCGGAGAAAACAATGGCAATAGCGACAAGGGTGGCAAGAAGCGTGCTTCACGCGACGAAGCTCCAAAGAAGGAACGCAAGTCTGCTAAAGCTGAAAAGCCAGCTAAGGCCGAAAAGGAACCGAAGAAGGAAAAGAAGGCCAAGCCAAGCCGTGAAGAGCGTGGTTATACCGAAGCTCGCGGTCCTAAGAAAAAGGATGATTGGATGAAGTTCTTCGCTCCTGAAAACAACAAATGGTTGAAGGGCGAAAAGCCTGATTTTGAGGAAGAAGGTTGGGCTCGTAGAAAGCCGAAGAAGAAATAATTAATTATACATTAAAACTCCCCAAAGAAAATCATCTTTGGGGGAGTTCTTGTTTTGTTATAGCAGAAACGTTGTCAATTCAAATAACTTCTAAGCACATGTAAATTATACTTCCGATTATTGGATTATAGGTTCTCATAAGGAGATTGCCAAAACCAAGTCTCGTCAGAAAAGCGGATATAAATACGACCAATTCCTTCTATTTCCTTATCTAATTCCTTGGACGGCATCAAAATATAATGCCTATTTGTGCGTCCCTTTTCTAAGGTCTCAGCATTAAACCGGCTATCTTCTATGCAAGAAAGATAATAAAGGTTCTTGGCCATATATCGTTCCAAATAATCTTCTTTGGTTTGCTTGTTCTGATGATTCCAGTTAGAATAATCGTTCAGACGTAATTCCTGACCAGTGCGAAGTCGGGAACGTACTTCTGAAATAGAAAGCATAGTTCCGTTTTCATCTGTGACATAAGCATCAAATGTCGGGTCAACCCACACCCATTTGTTCAAAGTACAACTATAAACAGTTGTGATAACATGGCAATCGTTTATGAATTCACGCGGAATACAAGTAACAAAGCGTGCTTTGAATCCCATAGCCAAATAAACTTCGGCCAACATCTGCGCCATCATACGGCAGTTTACTCCTCGATTCTCTTTTTTGCAAAGTTCAATGATAGCATGAGTGTTTTTTATCTCTGGATTATATGAACTCCCATCGTGGCGTACCACTTCGTGTACCCAATGCAACAAGTTCTTGATTTTTGAAAGTTCATCACCGGCACCTGCTATACTATCAAGCTTATAATGTTGCCGAAGGAATACTAAGTTTGAATCATTGGGTGCCATATAACGGAATCGAATTGCTTCGGGTGCAGTTCCTTCCTGATAAGAGGATGCATCTTTCAATTTCTGAATGTAATCTCCATACGGTTTTATTCTTTCCAAACAAGCAATGAATCTCTTGTGGTTCCGTATTGGGTCGAGGTCTGTATCCGTGTTTATCAACAAAAGATTGGCTTCTTCTTTTTCGCTTGTAATGTATTTCGCATATTCTTCAAATGCCTGCAGTGCTTTTGACGTTTTGCCTGCTAGTGATGAATAACAAGTGTAATTATAGTAAAAGTTAGAGCCGATATCTTTTGAGCCTAAATGTTTCTCACGTTCCGTTTCCGGTTGTGCATAGAAAAACTTTTCCACTCTATCCATACCTTTTAAAACTTTACCCCAATCCTTCTGTTGACAGAATTGATTGACTTGGGCATACAAATCATTCAACTCTTTAACCCAATAGGGTTGTTCTTCCTGTGCGAATGATGATGTTACTACAAGAAACATCAAACATACCATCGTAAATACTTTTTTCATTTCCTGTTAAAATTATATATGGTTACCATTTTAATGAAGAAGCGTGGAACTGTATGCCACGTCTTAAAGTGAAGGTGCTAGGAAAAACCTTGGTAAACAGATGTGGGAATAACAGCCCCACGCATATGCGTGGAGACCATTATATCATATCTTGTTTACCGTGATTAAGTTTCCTAGGCTTTTCACTTACAAGAAGAAGACATAACGCCTCTATATTATTTCAAATGTCTTTGGATAGATTCCTCCATCCAACTGCAAAAGTACAAAAACTCTTGAAATATGCATCACATTCCGTACAATATCTACAAAATAAAACCATTAAATACCCATCAAGAATAAGAAAACCAAAGATTTCCAACATCTATTCGATATAATTGTTTATTTTTGCAGATGAGATATCATTCAAATCGTAAGCTTATGAGACGTCCCGAAATTGTAAAACGCATAGCCGAAGCCATCAAACGAGTGGATCCCGATGCCAAGACCATCCTCTATGGTTCGGAGGCTCGTGGCGATGCACGACCGGATAGCGACATTGACCTGCTAGTGTTGCTGGAAGGAGAAAGCCGTCTTTCTCTTAATAGACAAATGGAGGTTACCAGTCCTCTCTACGACATTGAGTTGGAAACTGGGGTGAGTATCAGTCCAATGGTAATGCTAAAAAAAGACTGGGAGAATCGTCCCTTCCGTACTCCTTTTTATATTAATGTAGTTAACGAAGGAATTGTATTATGAAACAACAACTCACCGAACAAGAACGTTTCGACCTAATGATTTATCGTTTGCAACGTGCACACGAAACGATGAAAGAAGCTCTCGTTATGAGCCGTGAATCATTTTACAATGCTGCGGTCAATCGACTTTATTACGCTTGTTACTATGCAGCAATAGCATTGCTCATAAAGAATGAAATCCAGCCTCAAACTCACAATGGAGTAAAGACGATGTTGGGATTACATTTTGTATCCAAAGGAAAACTATCAAGAGAACACGGAAATACATTCAACACCTTGTTTGAAAAAAGACAAAGTGGAGATTATGATGATTTCATCTATAACGACAAAGAAACAATAGATGAACTTTATCCTCAAGCCGAAGCTTTCATCCAAGCCATTGAAGAACTGATAAATCCTAAAGAATAATTTCCTATGAACAAAGGAAATATGTCAAAATAGAATTTCTACATTTTTTGTCATCCAGAGCGAAGCGAAGGATCTCGAGTACATTAAGTGGATGTTTCCGAGATTCTTCGCTTCGCTCTGAATGACAATTTGTTAAGAAATTATCCTTTCAGCATCGCAATTAATGCTACCCGCTGAATGGAAAACGTATCGCCTTTTGTTTGTACATATTCCAATAATGCAAGCCCATCTTGCTTCAAACGCGATTTCAACACTAACTGCTCATCTCCCATTTCATCCGATATCTTCAGCAAGGTCACAGCAGCCAGTTCTGTCTTTCCCATCTGGTTAGGATCATCTTGATATCGCGCGATGATTTCATCCGCACTCATGTCCACCAAACTTTCCGAAGGAACACCCAAGATTTGGCGGGTAATGTCATCATACTCCACCCAACTTTCCTTGCGTATTTTCTGTCGGTTCAGTAAAGCATTGATCAAGAGGGTAATGATTTCTTGAATCATGCGGAGGAGATAGTCCTGCTTAATCATCTAATCCTTTTTTACTGATTATCTGAAATACTTACCAATCACCGGCAAACTACGCAAAGGAAAATCGTTCTTCACAATATACGCCACAAATGCCATCAACAAACCAGTACGGATAGCCAACAATACCCAAACATTTTCGAATGGCAAGCCTTCGGATACCAAATACAAGGCAATGGCAGCAGCCACATACTTTCCTATCGACTTCAAGTCATAATTGATTGGATACTTCTTCTGTCCTACAAAGTAAGAAAGCAGCATCGCCACGGCATAACCGGCAAATCCTGCCCAAGCACAAGCCATATAGCCATAGATGGGCACGAAGAATACATTGATAGCAATCAGCACCGCACATCCGGCAAACGAGAAGTAGGCTCCCCACTTAGTCTCGTCAATCAGCTTATACCAGAACGAGAGGTTGAAATATACACCCATGAAGATTTCTGCCATCATCACAATCGGCACGACACGCAAGCCCGACCAATAATCAGGAGCGAGGATATACTTCAAGATGTCGATGTAGAAGACTACCGCCAAGAACGCCAACAATGTAAAGATGATGAAATACTTCATCGCATTGGCATACATTACTTTGCTATCCTTATCCTTGCTCTTGGCAAACACAAAAGGCTCATAAGCATAGCGGAAAGCTTGCGTGAGCATGGCCATAATCATGGCTATCTTACTGGCAGCTCCATAGATACCGAGTTGCACTTGTGCATCTTCACCCGGATAGACATGACGGAAGATGATCTTATCCGCCACCTGATTCAAGATACCGGCAATACCGAGGATGAGAATGGGATAACCATACTTCAACATCCGCTTGGCCAACGACGCATCGAAACCTCCACCCAACTTGATTTGAGGTATGAGCAGAAGCATGATGGTCGATGTACATACTAAATTGAAGAAAAAGGCATAAGACACATCGCTTCCGCCCATTCCTACATAATATATAAGGTTAAGGGCGATGTTCATTACAATGAAAAGCATCTTCAATCCGGCAAACGCCAACGGACGCTTCTTGTATCGCAAGTAGGCGAAAGGCAAGCATTGGAAGGCATCCATGGCGATAACCATCATCATCATACCAATGTACCACGGATGATCCGCATAACCCATAGCCGAAGCGATAGGATTCAAGAAGGTCATACACACCGCGATGAAAAGCAACGAGGTGCTTCCCACCATGGTCAACACGGTGGAATAGACTTTCTTCGGGTCTTCCGTATCCTTATTGACGAAGCGGAAGAAACTGGTTTCCATGCCGTATGTAAGGATAACCATCAGCAAGGCTGTCCAAGCATACACTTCGGTCACCACGCCATAACCGCCCGATGCAGCCGACATGGATGCCGCATAGATAGGCACCAGCAGATAGTTCAAGAATCGACCTACAATGCTGCTGATACCATAGATGGCCGTGTCTTTCAAGAGTGATTTTAATCCTGCCATAATCAATTTAACTAAGAATGAAGAATCCCTCGCTTTGCTCGGAAAATGAAGAATACCTCCGGACGGAAAAGATTCTTCATTCTTAATTCATCATTCTTCATTTAATCAAATAACGTTTGTTCTCTAAATTTGCTTCGTCCCAAATGCTTGTAAGCCAATTCGGTGACTTCACGACCACGAGGCGTACGCTTCAAGAAGCCTTCCTTGATGAGGAACGGTTCGTATACTTCTTCTACCGTACCCGGGTCTTCACCGAGGGCCGTAGCAATGGTGGTCAAGCCTACCGGACCTCCATTGAACTTGTCGATGATGGTGGTGAGAATCTTGTTATCGATTTCATCCAAGCCATATCGGTCGATGTTCAAGGCTTCGAGGGCATAACGGGCAATCTCCACATCGATGCGTCCGTTGCCTTTCACCTGGGCAAAGTCACGCACTCGGCGGAGCAAGGCGTTGGCGATACGCGGAGTGCCTCGGCTTCGGGAAGCAATCTCGCCGGCTGCCTCTACATCGCAAGGCACATTGAGGATGCTTGCCGAACGCTGGATAATGCGTCGCAAGATGCTATCGTCGTAATACTCCAAGTGGAGGTTGATGCCGAAACGAGCACGAAGAGGGGCCGTGAGCAAACCGCTTCGGGTGGTTGCACCCACCAACGTAAACGGACTCAATTCCAACTGGATGCTTCGAGCCGAAGGTCCCTTATCAATCATGATATCGATGCGATAATCTTCCATGGCCGAATACAAGTATTCTTCCACGACCGGACTCAGGCGATGGATTTCATCGATGAAAAGCACATCGTTTGGTTCGAGGCTCGTAAGGACACCTGCCAAGTCGCCCGGTTTATCGAGTACAGGACCGGATGTCACCTTGAATCCCACTCCCAATTCATTCGCTATAATGTTGCTCAGTGTGGTCTTCCCCAAGCCCGGAGGGCCGTGAAGCAACACATGGTCAAGCGCCTCGGCACGAAGTCGGGCGGCCTTCACGAAGATGCGCAGATTGTCGACTACCTTGTCCTGTCCATTGAAATCGCTGAAGTTCAACGGACGCAAGGCATTCTCGAAATCGCGTTCCTTCTTGCTGAGCTGTTGTTCTCTAATGTCAAAATCTTCTTTCATTGTTTTTCGCTTAGGAGAACAAAGATACATAAACGCGCCGACATTTTACCTAAAAGATGCTGACGTTTTTTAAAAACGCCTCCGCGTTTTTGATAAAACGCCTCGAAGTCTGTATCTTTGTCGCTATGAAGAATCAGAAAGAGAAAAGAGTATTGGTAGGCATGAGCGGTGGAATCGACAGTTCCGCCACTTGCATCATGCTTCAAGAACAGGGATATGAAGTGGTGGGCGTGACCATGCGCACCTGGGATGTGGCGTCGCAATTCGCGACACCGGAACAAGAGGAGCCGAACTTTATCCTCGAGGCCCGTGCCTTGGCCGAACGCTTGGGTATCGAGCATCATGTAGCCGATGTCCGCGAAGAGTTCAAACAGGTCATCGTGAAGTATTTCATCGACGAATACATGCAAGGCCGCACTCCGAACCCTTGCGTGATGTGCAATCCGTTGTTCAAGGAGCGCATCCTTTGCGAATGGGCCGACCAAACCGATTGTGCCTGGATTTCCACCGGACACTATTGCCGATTGGAAGAACGAAACGGAAATCGTTACATTGTAGCGGGCGATGACATGACCAAGGACCAGTCTTATTTCCTTTGGCGATTGCCTCAGAAGATTCTCCGTCGTTTCCTTTTCCCATTGGGCAACTACACCAAGCAAGAAGTGCGTGAATATCTGAAACAGAAGGGGTTTGAATCGAAAGCCAAAGACGGGGAGAGCATGGAAGTTTGCTTTATCGAAGGCGATTATCGTGACTTCCTCCGCCAACAGATTCCCGATATCGACACGAAGATTGGCCCCGGCCTCTTTGTCGATAGCAAAGGCGTAAAGATTGGCCAACACAAAGGCTTTCCTTATTATACCATTGGCCAGCGCAAAGGCTTGGGCATTGCCTTGGGCCATCCGGCACACGTCCTTCGCATCAATGCCGAAAAGAACACGGTGATGCTCGGAACCGCCGAAGACCTGAAAGCCGAAGATATGCTCGTAGAAGATGCCATACTGATTGACACAAACGAAGTGCTGAATTGCGAGAATCTGACGGTACGCATCCGTTATCGTAGCAAACCCATCCCTTGCAAAGTGCTTCCACTTGAAAACGGACAGATGTTAGTGCATTTCTTGGAAGAAGCCTCAGCCATCACTCCGGGTCAATCGGCCGTATTCTACGATGGTCAACGAGTCTTGGGAGGTGCCTTCATTGCTTCGCAACGAAAAGTCAAGAAGCTGGCAGCAGACAATATGGAACATTTTAAATAATCACCATGAAGACATTCAAATACTTGGCATTGGCAGTTTGTCTCCTTCTCGGAAGCTGCCAAGCCAATGATAAGAACCATAAACTTTACGAAGAGGGCATTTCATTGGAACTCGCCCAACTTCGCAAACAAGAAATCAAGGACTTGAAGTATGTCCTCTCCTTCTCTATCCCCGAGCAAAAGCAAGAAGCTGTAGAAGGGGAAGCACGAATTCAGTTCACCCTTCAACATCCGCAAGAAATCATCCTCGACTTCCGCGAAAGCGAGGATAAGATCAAAACGGTTTCCATCAATGGACAGCCTTGCGAATATCGTTTCCTCAACGAGCACATCATCTTACCGAAGTCTGCCAGCCAAAAGGGTGAAAACGAAGTACATATCTGCTTCACCGCCGGTAACCAATCACTCAATCGCAACGACGAATTTCTTTACACCCTGTTGGTGCCCGACCGTGCCCGCACCGTCTTCCCTTGCTTCGAGCAACCTAACCTGAAGGCTAAGTTCACCTTGCAATTGGAAGTACCCACTGAATGGGAAGCCGTATCGAATACCTCCGTTGAATCGGAGACCATCACCGATGGCCGAAAGCACATCGCCTTCCGCCCTACCGAACCTTTGAGCACTTATCTGTTCTCTTTCGTGGTAGGCAAATTAAAGAAAGTGGAATATGCCGATGGCGAACGCATCCTTACCGCTTATCATCGGGAAACCGACCCGAAGAAGGTGGCACAACTGGACATCATCTTCCAACAAGTGGCTTCTTCGCTTCATTGGTTGGAGGATTACACCGATATCTCCTATCCCTTTGCCAAATATAGCTTCATCATCTTACCAGGCTTTCAATACGGAGGCATGGAGCATACTGGAGCTACCTTATATAATGATACACGCATGTTCCTCAGCGAGCATCCTACTTTGGACGAGGAATTGGCACGTGCCAAACTCATTGCCCACGAAACGGCACACATGTGGTTTGGCGACTTCGTGACCATGGATTGGTTCAACGATGTATGGACCAAAGAAGTCTTTGCCAACTACTTTGCGGCTTGTATCACCGAACCTCTCTTCCCGAGCGTAAACCATTCGCTCAATTGGATAAAGACTTACACGGCTGCTTCCTTGGCAGAAGACCGCACCTTGGGAAGCAATTCCATCCGCCAACCATTGGATAACCTCCGCAATGCAGGGCTTATTTATGGTAACATTATTTATAATAAAGCTCCGGTCATGATGCAGAAGTTGGTAGAAATCATGGGCGAAGAGGCTTACCAAGAGGGCATCCGCGAATACTTGAAAGCCCATGCCTATGGCAATGCCACTTGGGATGACCTGATTGCCATCCTCGATGCCAAAAGCGAAGAAGACTTGGCCACCTTCAGCGATGTATGGGTAAACCAGAAAGGTATGCCACACATCACCTTCACCAACCGATGCGGACAATTGGAAATCCGCCAACGCGATCCGCTGAACCGAGGCTTGCTATGGCCACAACGTTTCCAAATCACCTTCCTGGGTGATGAAAGCACCACCATAGAAGTCAACTTGAACCACGAAACATACGCCCTCACCGTTCCACTTGGCACCCAAGCCATTTTGCCAAATACCGATGGAAGAGGCTATGGGCTCTTTATTCCCGATGAACAAAGTCGCGAATGGCTTTTGGCACATTGGCAAGAAACCACGGACGACACCGCCCGCCAATCGCTCCTCATGATGCTATACGAGAACTATCAAGCCAACTTGATTTCAGACAAGGAATGGATGAATGCCTTGCTCAACGGATTGAAGACCGAAAAGAATGCTCTGACCGCCTCCACCATTTGTGGCTATCTGGGCGGACCTTTGCAAAAGCTGAAGGATGAAAAATTGGAAGAATTGGTTTGGGAATGGGCCGAAAAGCATCCGCTTGCTTCTTGTCGCTTGCAACTCACACGTTCGCTCATCTCGAATGCACAAGCGAGCAAAAGCATTGACAAGCTCTACCAAATATGGGATACGCAATCGCACCCGATGCTGAATGAACGCGACTATATGACCATGGCTTACGAACTTGCTTTGCATTTGCCAGAGAAGTACGAAAGCATCCGGGATACGCAACGCAAACGCATCACTAATCCTGATCGCCAGCGCCAATTCGATTTCATCGTACAGGCCGTTACACCCGACACCTTACAGATGGATACCTTCTTCCAATCGCTTTTGAAAGCCGAGAATCGTCGCATCGAACCTTGGGCAGCCAGTGCCTTGAGTTACTTGAATCATCCGTTGCGCCAACCTTATTCAGTGAAGTATATCCGCCCGGGATTGGAAGTGTTGCAAGAAGTGCAACGCACGGGTGACATCTTCTTCCCGAAGAATTGGGCAAATGCCCTCCTTGGAAACTACAAGAGCAAAGAGGCATACCAGGAATTACAAGCTTTCTTCAAAGCCCATCCCGATTATCCCTCCTTGCTCAAGAACAAAATATTACAAGCAGCTTGGCCGCTTTATAGAGAAGCAGCGAATTCTTTTGATATGTAATTGTCCAAGCTTGCACACACTTCGCGACTGAACGACATGCCACTGGCGACAATCTTGTCCCAGTCGGCTTCGGTCAGTTCATCGAGGTCGGCCTTGCGGATACGGTTCTTCAACAAGCCGAATACCAAACCGGCATTGAAGTTATCGCCCGCACCAATCGTACTCACCGTCTGAAGAGGTGCTACCGGATAGTCTTTCTTCATCGTCTTGGTGCGCAAGCACAAGCCTTCGCCTCCGTTGGTGCAGATGAATCGCGGACAATAGAAGCCTACCTTATGTTGATAAATCTTATCGGCATCGGTCATTCCAAACATGTTTTCAAAGTCCTCAGTAGAACCACGCACAATGTCGGCATATTCGAAGTTCTCCAGGATAGTCGGCATGAGTTTGATGGCTTCGCTGGCATGTGTGCTTCGGAAGTTCACATCATAATAAATGATAGCTCCTGCCTCGCGTGCCTTATCGAGCAATTCCTTTACCTTATCGCGGAGTTGAGGTGTGATGGCATAAAACGAGCCGAACATGATGATGTCATCGCTGGTTACCTCCGGCATCTCTACATCGAGACGAAGACTCGGATAGTCCTTATAGAAGGAATATTCGGCATCGTTCTTTTCGTTCAAGAATGCCAAGGAAATGGGCGACTTACGATCGGGATAGACCATGACATTGTCCGTACTGATTCCATTGTCCTTCATGAAATCGAGGATAATGTTGCCTACCTTGTCACCACCCACTTCGCTGATGAATGTCACATTGGCTCCGGCACGGCCCAATGACACCAGGCCATTGAAAACCGAACCACCCGGAACGGCTACCGTCGGTTGATTGTTCTTGAATAGGAGGTCCAATATGGTTTCACCTATTCCTATTACTCTTCTCATATCGATTTACTTGCTTAATTCGCGGGAACGTTCTCCCAAATAGCCTCCATGGTGGCGCTTGCTATATTCCTCGATGGTGAATTGAGTCTTGCGCATGGTTTCTACAACCAAGATGTCGCCAATGACGGTCATAACCGTGGTCGATGTAGTTGGCGTCATGCCCAACAAGCAGACTTCATCCGGATGACCGGTAGCCAAACAGATATCGGCTTCCTTCGCCAAAGGGCTGTCCGGATTTCCGGTGATGACAATATATTTCAAATTCGGGTTCAAGATATGAGCCAACTTGGTCAAGGCCACAATCTCATTGGTCTTGCCGGAATTCGAGATGAGCAACATCACATCGTTTTCCTGCACTACGCCCAAATCGCCATGTTGTGCTTCACTCGGGTGGAGGAACACGGCAGGAATACCTGTAGAGCAGAATGTAGTGGCAATGTTCATGGCAATCTGACCGGCCTTACCCATGCCCGATGTCACGAGCTTGCCTTTCTTCTGATGCACTTGTTCAACAATCAGATTTACAGCTTCTTCAAAAGCGTCTGTTACCGGAATGTTTGCTACGGCCTGCGCTTCTTTCTTCAACAATTCACTGATAGAATCCTTCATAAGTCTATATTCATTTAAGTTGTTCTTTCAATTCTTCTATGTTATTGGCTACAAGACAGAAATTATCCCACGGCTTGCGGGCAAAACGTTGTTCCCTCATTCGTTGCAAGAGCGCCAACAAGTCATCCCAAAAGCCATTTACATTGTAGAAAATGACTTTCTTGGTATGATAGCCGATGCTGGCCGATGCCATCACATGAAAGACCTCATCCAACGTGCCGACTCCACCCGGCAGGGCTACCAACACATCCGATTCGCAGAGCATCGTATCCTTCCGTTCGCTCAGATTGTCAACCCGGAAGGTGACATCCAACAAATCGCTCACCGCTCCCCGTTCTTCCAGTTTGGTAGGGACGATACCCATGATGAAAGCCCCCTGCTCCTTGGCAGCCTTGGCTATGCACTCCATCAGTCCGAGGTTGGCACCACCATAGACCAATGTCTTCTTGTTTTCACCAAGCCAAGCGCCCAGTTCCTGAGCCTTTTCAAAGTAAACGGCCTCAATATCATCGGCAGCCGAACAGAAAATACCAATCCTTTCCATCTTTATTTTACATATAACATACAAATATGCGTATTTTTTGAAGAAGAACAATAACTTTTGTTGTATTTTTGTACCTTAGACGCTGAAAAGAACAAAAACAATGACATATAACACACATACATTGCCCAACGGCATCCGCATTATCCATTCGCCCAACCAGTCGGCGGTGGCTTATTGTGGATTTGCCATCGATGCCGGCACACGCGATGAGGCCGACAACGAACAAGGCATGGCGCATTTCGTGGAACACCTCCTCTTCAAAGGCACACAGAAACGCCACTCTTGGCACATCCTGAACCGGATGGAACACGTGGGTGGCGACCTCAACGCCTATACTAATAAGGAAGAGACGGTGGTTTATAGTGCCTTTCTGGTAGAACACTTCCCCCGTGCGGTGGAATTGTTGGCCGACATCGTTTTCCATAGCACTTTCCCTCAATCCGAGATAGAGAAGGAAGTGGAAGTCATCATCGACGAGATACAGAGCTACGAAGACAGTCCTTCGGAGCTGATATTCGATGATTTCGAAGAGCTGCTCTTCCCCAACCATCCGTTGGGCCGGAACATTTTGGGCAAGCCCGACTTACTCCGTCAGTTCAAGAGCGAAGATGCCCTCCGCTTTACCTCCCGATTCTATCGACCGGAGAATGCCATCTTCTTCGTTCAAGGCAACGTGGATTTCAAAAAGGTAGTTAGACTCGTAGAGAAAGCGACGGCAGGTTTGACCTCAAACGCCGAAGCGTTTTCCCGCAAACGTCCCGACGTCTATGTGCCAAAGACCTTGACCTTGCATCGGGACACCCATCAGGCTCATGTCATGATAGGCAGCCGAGGATACGATGCCCACAACGAAAAGCGTACCGCCCTCTATCTCCTGAACAACATTTTGGGAGGACCGGGCATGAATAGCCGACTGAATGTCGCCCTACGCGAACGGAGCGGACTGGTATACAATGTGGAAGCCAATCTCACCTCGTACACCGATACTGGTGTATTCAGCATTTACTTCGGCACAGAGCACGACGATGTGGAGCGTTGCATCCGATTGGTCAAGAAGGAACTGAAGCGCCTTCGCGACAAACCGCTCAGTTCTGCCCAACTGGCCGCGGCCAAGAAACAGATTATCGGACAAATAGGAGTCGCTCGAGACAATGCGGAGAACACCGCCCTCAGCATGGCGAAGACCTTCCTGCACTATGGCAAGATGGACGATCCGCAAGACACCTTCCGCCGAATCGAGGCCCTTACCGCCCAAGAGCTTTGGGAAGTATCGAACGAGATGTTTGCAGAAGACTATCTGTCGACATTGATATACACCTAACAAGAATTAATTACTTTAAAAACCATACTATATGAAAAAACTTTATCTAATTAGCGCATTGTTTGCTGCCTCCGCCTTGCAGGCGCAAACCACTGATTTGACAAAAGGTCTAAGCATTTGGTTCGACAAGCCATGCCAACTAAGCGGTGCGGCTTCGTTCTATAATTATAGTGCCGACCGCGAATGGGAAGAACGTTCGTTGCCTATCGGTAACGGTAGCTTCGGAGGTAACATCCTCGGCTCGGTGGCTGCCGAACGCATCACATTGAACGAAAAGACACTTTGGCGTGGCGGTCCGAACACATCGAAAGGTGCCGAATACTATTGGAACGTGAACAAGGAATCGGCTCATCTTCTCCCTGAAATCCGTCAGGCATTCGTCGATAACGACTTGAAGAAAGCAGCCAAGCTTACTTACGAAAACTTCAACGGATTGGCTGGATACGAAGACTATAGCGAACAACCGTTCCGCTTCGGTTCTTATACCACCCTTGGCGAAGCCTACATCGAAACCGGTCTTAGCGAAATCGGCATGAGCGACTATAAGCGCATCCTTTCTATCGACTCAGCTTTGGCCGTAGTCAGCTTCAAGAAAGATGGCGTGAAGTACGAACGCACTTACTTCGCATCATATCCGGATAGTGCTATGGTATGGAAGTTCAGCGCCGACAAGCCAGGCAAGCAGAACCTCACATTCAGCTACGCAGGCAATCCGGAAGCCGAAGGCAAGATGGTAGCCGATGGCGACAAGGGCTTGCTCTATGTAGGCAAATTGAAGAACAACGGCATGGAATTTGCTCTCCGCATCCAGGCTCAGCACAAGGGCGGTAGCGTAAAGGCAACTGCCGATGGTAAGCTCGTTGCTCAAGGAGCTGACGAAGTGGTATTCTTGCTTACTGCCGATACCGATTATAAGATCAACTTCAACCCTGACTTCACCGACCCGAAGACTTATGTAGGTGTAGATCCGGTGGCATCTACAAAAGCCATGATGGATGCAGCAGCTTCACATAGCTACGACGAATTGAAGGCCCGTCACCAAGAAGACTACTTGAGCCTTTTCAATAGAGTGAAGATCAACTTGAATCCGAATGCTCCGATGACCCTCGAATATCCGAGCATCTACGACCTCCCAACTTACAAGCGTTTGGCAAGCTACCGCAAGGGAAAACCTGACTACAAGTTGGAAGAAATCTATTACCAATACGGTCGTTACTTGCTCATTGCCAGCTCTCGTCCGGGCAACATGCCTGCCAACTTGCAAGGCTTGTGGGCCAATGGTGTAGACGGTCCTTGGCGTGTGGACTACCACAACAACATCAACGTACAGATGAACTACTGGCCGGCTTCTCCAACTAACTTAGCTGAATGTAACTGGCCGCTCATCGACTTCATCCGTACCCTCGTGAAGCCAGGTGAAAAGGTAGCTAAATCTTACTTCGGTGCTCGTGGTTGGACAGCTTCAATCTCGGCTAACATCTTCGGTTTTGCCAGCCCATTGAGCAGCCAAGATATGTCATGGAACTTCAATCCGATGGCCGGTCCGTGGTTGGCTACTCACGTGTGGGAATACTACGACTATACTCGCGACAAGCAATTCTTGAAGGAAGTGGGTTACGACCTCATCAAGAGCAGTGCCATCTTTGCGGTAGATTACTTGTGGAAGCGTCCGGACGGAAGCTATACAGCAGCTCCTTCCACATCGCCTGAACACGGTCCGGTGGACCAGGGTGCTACCTTCGTTCATGCCGTTATCCGCGAAATCCTCTTGAATGCCATCGATGCATCGAAGGTGCTCGGCGTAGATGCTAAGGAACGCAAGCAGTGGCAAGAAGTGTATGACAACCTCGTACCTTATCAGACCGGTCGCTATGGCCAGTTGATGGAATGGTCAGTCGACATCGACGATCCGAAGGATGAACACCGTCACGTGAACCACCTCTTCGGTTTGCACCCGGGACATACCCTTTCTCCAATCACCACTCCGGAACTTGCCAAGGCTGCACGCATCGTGCTCGAACATCGTGGCGACGGTGCAACCGGTTGGAGTATGGGTTGGAAGCTAAACCAATGGGCTCGCCTTCAGGACGGTAACCACGCTTACAAGCTCTTCGGCAACCTCTTGAAGAACGGTACGCTCGACAACTTATGGGACACTCACCCGCCATTCCAGATTGACGGTAACTTCGGCGGTACAGCCGGTGTGACAGAGTTGCTGCTCCAGAGCCACATGGGCTTCATCCAGTTGCTTCCAGCCTTACCGGATGCATGGGAAGAAGGTTCTGTAGAAGGTTTGTTGGCTCGCGGTAACTTCGAAGTAGACTTGCGCTGGGCAAACGGTCAGTTGCAGGAAGCGGTCATCACATCGAATGCCGGTCAGCCTTGCCAAGTGCGTTA
This sequence comes from Bacteroidaceae bacterium, assembly GCA_017558175.1. Lineage (GTDB taxonomy): Bacteria > Bacteroidota > Bacteroidia > Bacteroidales > Bacteroidaceae > Phocaeicola. The sequence continues at coordinate 20,391 of JAFYWH010000106.1, read as the reverse complement.
TGGCGACCAGACGCTGAACTTCAAGACCAAGAAGGGACAGACTTACACCCTTACTTCGGTCAATGGTAAGTTGGTGAAGAAATAAAGATTATGAGTTATGGGGCGTAACTCATAGTTTTCTACCTCGTAAAACGATGAGTTATGCTTCAGAACTCAACATGTAAATCCTTCGATTTACATGTTTTTCAAGTATCAAAAATACATTGCACTCATTGCACAAACATCACAACTTCTTGATTTTCAATACTCCCAAGTGACATGACATACTAAAATGCCATGTCACTGATGTCACTAAACTCGATTTCAGAAGTGACATGAATGACATGAGAAAAACAAGCACATGTCACTTGGACGTATTGATATTCAGCGATTTATGATATCCGTGCAATGAGTGCAATGAGATTTTGAAAGTAATAAATGTCTTACAAAACTTCTGTAGAGTGCCTTGACAAAACGAATATTTATACCGAACTAGTGTTTGCAGAAAACATCAAAGCGTTTTAAAAAAACATCGAGGCATTTAAGGTAAAAGACCGCCGCGTTTTTAAAAAACGCGGCGGTCTTTTGCCTTAAACGATAATTATACACTCTCTTGTATATCTATACTATTTATCGTTCCCTTTTATATCCTCGAGTGTGAAGCAAGCAAACACCAACTTGTCTTCATCAAATTCGGGATTGGCCAAGTTATTCTCGGAGATATAAAGCCCGTCACGACCTACGAAGCTCATCTTGTAAAGATACTTGTTGCCGGGGAACTTGGTTTCGCCGATGATATTCAAGTCCTTATCAAAGATGATGATGGAAAACTCACGCCCCTTTGGGTCATCGAAAGGAGATTCGTTTGCTTTAAACTCATAAGGAAATTCAGCGATGCGATAATATACATCCCGGTATTTATCGTACATGATGTTGTGATATTTGATTCCTCCTTTCGATTCCTTCAACCAATCAAAACCGTTCGCCTCATAAACTCTTGGGCGTATACTCTTTAAAAAACGACTTTTACCATTATACCAACGCACTTGTTTCAAATCATCTGTTACCATAATGCTATCGTATCCAGTTAAGGAACATACTAATCTTTCTTGTTTGTAATTGTAGTCGTATGTAATTTCGTATCCACCTCCAGCAGGACTTCTAACATCATCTTCAAATATATCTGGATAATTGATGGGTAATGTATGAATATGACCATTTTTTAGATCAAGCGAATTGAACATTGGTATCGTTTTCCAAACGTCTCGATCCAAACGCTGATTAATCTTATATTGAATAAAGAGTTCATTACAGAAATAGAGGATGGAATCTTTAATAAAAGACGGTGTATAAAAAAAACTTAGTCCAAATCTGCTATCCACCCACAATCCTCTTCTATTTATTTTGTCTGTGGATTGTTTCATGTCGTATTTTCGTAAAACATTCCCTTCACCGTCAATTATTGCCGTTCTACCAATACCATATTGTGACACAAGAAAGGTCTTGGAGTCAAAAAAACGTATACAACCATAAATGCCAGGCAATCCGTTAGGACCTTCTTTTTCTAATGGAATTCTTTTGTGCAGACTTTCACTTTCTATGTCATAAATTAGTATTTCATGCTGTCTCTTTTCAAAGTTCCCAAACTGCAAATACTCTTTGTCATCTTCTTCGAATTGGAACATCGATTTGCTTAAATAGTAAGTGTTCTCATCAACAGGTAGTACAATCTTCTTAGATTCTACCAAACCGACATCGTATGTTGCCGTAGATTCCTTTGGTGAGTTTTGGCAAGAAATCAGTCCTCCTATTAATAGGGTCGAAATGAAATTGTGCAAATTTCTCATATATTATTTTGATTTATGAGGGTGTGTCAAAATAATATTTAACACACCCTCAATTTATAACATAAACTGATTAAGGATTAGGTTGATCTTGATCTCCATCATCAAGCCAATTACAATCTCCATCGACACCATAACAAGGAGTTTTGTCACCAGGGTAACAACGTCCTACGCTTTCAAAATATACGCAATAATAGTTAGGAGCCGGAACGACTGAATCCCCATACATCTTAATAGTCGCAGCAAAAACCGCAATGAATGCTACTGCAAACAAAATCATTTTTCTCATCGTTCTTTAAATTTAAAGGTTAATAATTTATTTAACACATCCTTTGATGGATATTTCTAATGGTGATTCCTGCATATTGCCATATAGATAAACATACCTTTCAAATTCTCCCCTGTCTTCCGGTTGGAAAGTAACAGTCAAGTATGTTGATTCTGATATTGCGACTTCTTGTCTGTTTATTTTCGCTTGAACACATTCACAAGAAGTTTGAACTTCATTGATTACCCAAGCTTCATGGCCTATGTTCGTAATCCGGATGCTGTCCGTATAGTGTCGGTGCATCTTGATATTACCTAAGTCAATGACTTTCTTTTCTACATCAACGGTGATCAGTTTCTTTTGAGCTTTCTTTTTTTTAGTCGGTTTGTATGCTTCTTTCGAATCATATTTCCCTTCTTTAAAGAAATACACCATCGGATAGTTTTGAATCAAGCCGAAACCACTGGCCATTCGTTCTGTATCGAGATACAGATTGTTGAACATGGATGCTTCTTTCCCTTCAGACAGCAGATAAAATTCCTTTTCAGATTTACAAACAAGAATATAGGCGGTGTCGTTAGATATGCTAATGTTGTTCAAGGCATCTTCAATACAGCTTTCGCAACCGCTTCCTGGTATGATGATGACAACATCCGGTGCCGTTCCATCGGATGCTGTAACGTTCAGCTTGTTGATTAACTGCATTAAATGTTTATCCTCGGTTGAAGTACAACTACAACCGAAGATTATCAAACATATTGCAATCCAAATCGTCTTTTTCATATAATGTACAACTGGCTATATTCAAGATTAGATTTCAAATACCCCCGACAAGTAAGTACCTGTTGGAGTACTGATAACTAAGGTGTATCTTCCATTAGCATAATTACTGATATCAAATGAAACAATCTGTAATGGTGATAGTCCAGAAGTGCAATAGTCCATTGTTTGCCCATTAGCATTAAGAATGCGAATGGTTACGGACTGATATGCATCATAAGAAATGATACAGACTTCCCGGTTGTTCTCTTGGTAGGCACCAAAAGGAAGAGTCAATGATTTTTCACGTTCGTCTTCCGTTCTTCCATCTAACTTAATGTCTTCCTTGTCTTCATCTTCGATTGCCAAAAATGGTGAAAATGCCTTTATAGGCAGAGTTGTCAACATTGCAAAAATCGCAGTAAAAATGGTCGTTTTCATAGTGCAATAATAATGGTTCTTTTGGCAAACTTATATAAAGTTACTTTAATGACCAAATGCAGAAATCTACGCATGTGACAAATAAAAATACGCTACAGTACCCTCTAGCTCACTTTTTGTTATTTTTTATCCTTTGTTTTGTGACACACTTTTAACAGTTGCTAGAAGGAAAGTACAAAATTCAAGAAGGATTCCTTGTTGCCGGGTAAGCCTAACGACGAACAAGTCCGGTAAATGTAACGGCTGGCGGATGTTTGCTTAACATGAAGAATAGCGGTTATCTGAGCATTGGAATAGCCCATCCGTGTCAAGCAACAGAGGGTGACTTCGGTAGTGCTGAGATGTGGGTATTTCTCCATGATTCGACTGGCAAAACAACTGGACGTGATATTTACCCAATGCAACAGGGCATCGTAATCGGAAGAAGGATTGTAGTACTGCAAGTTCTGACGCAAACGGGTGTATAGCCCTAAAGCACGAATGTCATCCAAACTTGTCCATTCGCCCTTGGCTTGCATCACTTTGTCACGCAAGGCTCCACCTTGAGACAGGATTTGGTTCAGTTTTTTGATTTCGACTTTCACATTGTTTTTCTCGCTTGTCAGAAGTTCTATTTGGGCAATACATTCCTGTATTTGCTTGAGATTCTTTTTACGTTGGATGTAGAGCCAATAAACGGCAATTGATACAGTAAAGAACAAACCGATTCCTCCAAGTAGGATACGATACAGACGATTCTCGTTTTCTGCTTTTTCTCGTACCAATACTTCGTAGTCGTACTTGGTTTGTAATTTTTGTATCTCTTGTGCTTGGCGGTAAGTGTAGAAGGAATCGGCAGCTGCCTGATAGTACTTCAAGGCGGTTATCGCCTCCGGATAGTTTCCTGTATTGAGGTAACGTTTGGATAGGGCTTCATAGATGTTTGTTTTAGTACTCCAAATTGGTGTCTGGAGTGCCGTTTGAAAAAGACTGTCTGCACGTGCAGTGTCACCCTGCTCATCATAAATTCGCGCCAAGTTGGTATAAGCTCGATAGGGTACAGAGATAGATGTACGGATAGCTTTTTGATAATAAGTGACTGCCAGTTCTTTTTGTTGCATGTCTTCGTAATAGACACCTATATTATTATAGGCTTTGGCTTGTAAATCAGCATTTACAGTACGAATCGTTTCTTCCAATAGGGTCACATAATGGATTGCGCTATCTTGTATTTCAGATAAAGGCAGATTTAAAATGTTTATTAAACTGGTCACCACCCAATCTGCATTATCAATAGATTTATTAATATCCAAAGCTTTTCGATAATATGTCCAAGCTAATTTGTAATCACCGCTCTTACGATTCAAGTATCCTAAATTGCTATATACAAGTGATTGTATCCTAAATTCGGCATCTTTTACCACTTCTTCCGCCTGCTTCAGGGGTACAATGGCTTCCGTGTATTTATTCATATCCATATAAACATCACCAAGATAAAGGAATGCTTTGGCTTTTCGAGCATTGTCGTTACTATCCTGGTAATAGTCAGCAGCGATGCGGATGAGCGAATCCGAAATAGCTGTAATGCGGTTTCTGGAACGGGCTTGTGTCAGCAGCAGCGCATAGTCCGCCTGTTCTTGTCCCATTAGTTGTTCAGGTTGTGAAATGGTTTCCAACATCTGCAAAGCAGAGTCGGGACGGGTATACATCAAGGCTTCGGCTTCCTTCAGTATGGAAGTCGTTCCTTTTTTGTTCTGGCATCCTGTAAAGAAGAGGGCCAGGAGAAAGCATAATGATATTTGTTTTACAAAATTCGTCATTTAATCTTCTGCTTGATTCTCTATCTGCAAATAATCCTTTGCACTAAGCGGAGAAATAACAGGTTTTCCCGTTTCTTCTTCCAACCTCAAACGGGCTTCACGAGCAATATTCCCACCTCGCTTTGCCACATCCTTATGGTCGTCAAATGTTTCCGGCTGAGTAGCCTCCGATATTTCCTTGGTCGAAAGTTCGGCAAGCATGTTAAGCACAAGTTCCTTGTTAGTCATATTGTCCCGTAGATTTTCTTTCTTCAAACCCTTGAACTGTTTGTATTCCTTAGCAGTCTTATCCGCCCAACTTTGATAAATAATGTCGGTCAAAGTAGCAAACTGTACCCCTTCCTGCAATCCTCGACGTTTCCACTCATCGGTCAGTTCCTTTCGGATTTCTATGCTCTTTAAGCGTTGATTGATCCAATTGTCCGAATATCCCAATCGCTTGTAGTCTTCCATGGCCTGTTTAATGGAAAGTTCCGGGTCTTGCATTTGGTCAAGACGTTCCTTGGCTACTTGTGCCATCCATAGTTTGAATGGTTCGGCTTTAGGTGAAGGAATGGATTGGATGAGGCGGAAAAGTTGTTGGGTAGTGGCTACATCGGTCTTATAATACTTACCGTCCGATGAAAGCATTTTCAGTTGTACGATTTCTGCGTACAACTGACTTCCCTCTTTAGCCAGTTTTCGTTTCAAGTCACTCCAATACCGTCTCGGATTTTCACTGTCTGTCAATACAGCCACAACATCCACTACGGAAAAATACCACTCTTCGGTTTCGCTATCCCAAAGGGTACGAACCTTCTTTTCTTCAAAAACTTTAATTGCGTTTTGTTTTACCATAATTATTCTGTTAGTTGTAATATCGTTTTTGCAAAGATAGGAATAATCCGTTTATACGCACTTCTGCAACACCAATAAACTCTCCGGACCCATATTGAACAACAAATCTGCAATACTCAAATTAGGAAGGAAACCGAACTTATCCTTGAATACCTGATAGTAAGGCTCTGCATGGAAAGTGGGGTCGGCTATTTGAAAATCCTTCTTGGGATGAATGATTTCGCGAAAATCCTGTTCATTCTCTGCAAAGGAAGTACGATACTCCTCAGTACCCTCCATCTGCGGATGTATATCAATCAAATCGCACACCAAGGCACAGATTTCCTGATTGAAATCCCAAAGGAAAGGGAATTTCTTTTCATAGAATACACGGAAATCATCGGCATAATATTCAAAGAACGGGCTGTTCCGATAGTTGGAAACCAAGGCATTCCAATGCATGTGTCGCCAGTTGCCATGGTCGGAAATGCGGATATCCTTCATCGGACACTTCAAGTTCTCGCTCTTTTCCGTAGGGATGGTGAGAGCAAGCGGTCCATCAGCCGCTGCTATGACACATCGGTTACGATATGTTTGCTTGATATAATTGTCATGACGCTCAATGCAAGCCTTGTCAGCAGCAAAAAGCTTGGCATAATATTCTACGGGCGCCAAATAGTTCGATGTCAGATATACAGTCTTTTCCATTTATTGTACGGGTTGAAAAATTCGTTCTTTGCGGTGAGAATACCATATATAAGAGGCGCGTCCCACCAAATGATCGTGCGGTACCAAGCCAAACAAACGGGAATCGGACAGGTTCACCGGATTGTTCGAAGCCATCCAATAATAATCCTTGCGGAAGATGTAGAACATCACTGGCTTGCCATCTACCCAAAGCGTATCGTTCTTCACGGAAGCATCGCGCCCTTCGTGATGAAGGATGGTATTACAAAGCAAAGTAGCATTCCACGGATAGATTCGGACAGGCTTCCCCTTAGTCGGAATGATAAGCGGATGAATATCAACCGTATCGTTGCCATGCACCGCACGGATATCCAAACCTTGTCCCAATCGTTGTTTCAAGAGATAGTGCTCGTAGTGGCTGAAGCTTCGCACATATCGGCCATCGGCATAACCCACCAACGGATTATTCTCTATGCCCAATTGCCACATGGCCATCTGCAAGGTATCTTCCAACTCATGCGGATAAGCATAAAGCAACTTGCTATCCGGACTTTGGAAACGATTTCCTGCTACCATGAGCTCCTTGTTCAACATTAAGGTATCTCCCGGCACGCCTACACAACGGCTGATATAGAGGCTTCGGGCAAATACCGGAGTCTCCTTGTCGGCCGGAATCGGATTATTAAAGAGCACAACATCTCCCCTCTGCACCTTTTCGGGTAAGAAATGGGAGGCAGTAAAAGGTATACGCCACCCATAGCTCCACTTGTTCACCAATACCTTTTCGCCCTGATAGAGGGCGTTCTCCATACCGGTAGAAGGGATGGAGCAAGAGGTTATGGCAAACGTCTTGACCAATAGCACCATAAGCGCAGCCATGACCAAGCCCTTTATGTAGAGAGGGATACGAGACATGGTTTATTTTATATTATCCACACACGAAAACAGTCGATTCCATCGGATTTTTCCGTCAAACCAACCTCTATCCGGATCGAGGGACAACCAAATGAAAATAGGCTTGCCCACGATATGGTCTTCAGGTACAAAGCCCCAGAAACGGGAATCGGCCGAGTTATGGCGATTGTCCCCCATCATCCAGTAGTAGTCCATCTGGAAGGTATATCGGTTCGCTTCTTGTCCGTTGATGTAAATCTTGCCATCCTTTACCTGCAAGTCATTGCCTTCGTAGGCATGAATACAGCGTTCGTAGATAGGCAGATTATCCAAAGAAAGTTCGATGGATTCGCCCTTTTTCGGGATCCACACCGGTCCATAGTTGTCGGTAGTCCAACCGGTATTCTTGTTCACCGGATAGAGTCCTCCGGCATCATCGCCCGGCACATCCGAAATCGATTCTACAATGTCCTTTCGGGCCAACAATGCTTCCTTAGCCTTCGGGCTAAGCGGAATGTTATAAGCCTTGCGGTCACCATAATAATAAGCCATATCTTCGAAGCTGATGCCCAATTCGTGCGCCAAATCGAGCGGAATTGGCTTATGTACCTTCAGCCAATAGCGATATTCCACATTGTCCGGTTCCTTGTTGGCTACACCATCCAAGTAAACAATGCGGTCCTTGATTTCCAAGGTCTGTCCTGGCAATCCTACACAACGCTTCACATAGTTTTCGCGACGGTCTACCGGACGTGCCACGATTTCGCCAAACATCTGCTTGTTATCGTTGATATATTGTCGGCCTACCTTATAATAATGGTCGAACACCATGCGTTGTTGTTCGGCATCGAGTGCGCTCATGTCTACCGGGTTGCTCAACTCCTTACCTGCCTGATAGCTCAAGCGATAGATATCTTCTGCCGGCACGTTTACCGCTACGGTATCGCCCGCCGGGAAGTTGAACACCACGATGTCGTTGAGCTGCACTTCGCCCAATCCTTTTACACGCTTATAGTCCCATGCCGGCCATTCGAGGTACGACTTGGTGTTGACTATCGGCAAAGTATGCTGGGTAAGAGGCATGTGGAGCGGAGTCTGCGGAACACGAGGGCCATAGCTGGCCTTACTCACGAACAAGTAATCGCCCACCAACAACGACTTTTCCAACGATGACGATGGAATGACATAGTTCTGGAAGAAATACAGATTCACGAAATACACGGCTACCAAGGCGAATACGATGGCATCCACCCAACTCATCACACTTCTCACCGTTTCGTTCTTCGACTTCTTCCACCAGGTCCAAGGAATGAACTTGGTGATGTAGGCATCGAAGATGAATGGTACGACCACCAATCCCAACCAGCTCTTCAGCCAAACCAGAAAGACCAGCCAAAGCACCAGGACGATGGCAAACTTCACCCATTGCGTGCGTGTTGCTTCTATTTTCATTGCTTAGAATTGAAATAAGTCGTTCATACCCAAGAAACCTTCGTGGTTGGCAGTATATTCTGCGGCCAACACGGCACCGAGTGCAAATCCGCTACGATTCTTGGCATCGTGCGTAATGGTGATGCTATCGGCTTCCGATTCGTATCGGATGGAATGGATACCCGGCACTTCGCCTTCGCGGATGGAGCTGACAGGCAATTCATTGGCTTCGCACTCTGTAGAACCGGTTACAGTTCCGTCCGGAGCTGTCAATGTACCCATCACCCACTTACACTTGCGTTCCAAGTTTTCCAAAATACCTTCGGCCAAGGTGATGGCTGTACCGCTTGGAGCATCGAGCTTATGCACATGGTGAGTTTCCACCATAGAAACCTCATAGCTTGGGAAACTGTTCATAACGCTGGCCAAATACTTGTTCACCGCCGAGAAGATAGCCACGCCCAAACTGAAGTTGGACGACCAGAACAAGGTCTTACCGCCTTCGGTACAAAGCTGCTTCACTTCTTCACCATGTTCTTCCAACCATCCGGTACTGCCCGAAACCAACTTTACACCGGCTGCAAATGCCTTCATATAGTTCTGATAAGCCACATGCGGGTTAGTAAACTCAATGGCCACATCGGCGCTCTTGAAGGCTTCGCTTTCAAAGTCCTCCTGGTTGTCAATATCGATAATGCTCACAATCTCATGACCACGGGCTACGGCAATCTTTTCGATTACCTTGCCCATCTTTCCGTATCCAATTAATGCTATTTTCATTGTCTTATTCACATTTTTGCCACAAAGATAGTGTTTTTCGGTGTAAACCTTTATTTTTGTAGCAAATTTACACCTTTTTAGTATGGAACAATTGCTGCATTACGTGTGGAAACACAAGATTTTCCCGCTGAAAGAGCTAAGAACCACCTCCGGCCAACAATTGGAGGTCATCGATGCCGGACTTGCCAATTCGAACGCAGGTCCCGATTTCTTCAACGCCAAAATCAAATTGGATGGTGTACTTTGGGTAGGCAATATTGAAATCCATACGGCTTCTTCCGACTGGATGAAGCATAACCATCACACGGATCCGGCTTATGATAATGTCATCTTGCATGTGGCCACCCACATCGATGCCGAAGTGAAGAGAAGCAACGGAGAAACCATCCCCCAGCTCCAGATGGAGTGCCCCGAACAGGTGCAGAAGAATTTCGACGAGCTGAAGGCTACCGATAGTTATCCGCCTTGCTACCGCATCATTCCTACCCTCTCGCCATTCATGATCCACTCGTGGATGTCGGCCTTGCAAACGGAGCGCTTTGAGCAAAAAAACGCCCAATTAATCGAAAGATTCCGCTTTTGCAACAATCATTGGGAGGATACACTTTTCATCACATTGGCACGCAATTTCGGCTTCGGCTTGAATGGCGATGCCTTCGAGACATGGGCCAAGAACATCCCCCTCCGTGCCATAGACAAGCATCGGGACAACCTCTTCCAGATAGAAGCGTCCTTTTTCGGTCAGGCAGGGATTTTGGCAGATGCCGATGGCGATGAATATTACTTGAAGCTGAAACGCGAATACGAATACTTGGCACACAAGTTCTCGTTGACACCGATGGATGTGACCCGTTGGCGCTTCCTCCGTTTGCGTCCGAACAACTTTCCGCACGTTCGCATTGCCCAATTGGCCTCCCTCTACCATCGCTCTTACGGACTGCTTTCCATGCTGATGGAAAAAGCGACATTAAAAGAGGTACGCGAATTGCTTCGGGGAGGAACCTCCGAATATTGGCTGAACCATTACACGTTCGGTGGCCTTTCGCCAGCTATCCCGAAAACGCTTAGCGACAATTCGCTGAACCTGCTTGTCATCAACACCGTCGTACCTTTCTTATATGCATACGGCATGCATCGCGGAAAAGAGGAGCTATGCGCCAGAGCAACCGCCTTCTTGGAAGAGCTGAAGCCGGAGAACAACCACATTATCCGAATGTGGAGCCAATGCGGGCTCAAAGTTTCGCATGCAGGCGATAGCCAGGCACTCATTCAGTTGAAAAAGGAATATTGCGACAAAAAGAAATGCTTGTATTGTCGCATCGGCTACGAATACTTGAAACGGAAGCCATAAGAAGTTAACATAACCCATTACGAGGTTTTTTAAAAACGCTTAGGCGTTTCGATTAAAACGTCAAGGCGTTTCAAGCAAAACGCCTTGACGTTTTATTTTAGACATCTAAGCACCTCCTCCCATCTTCTTTTAATTTGTTAACGTTTGTCCTCGATTCCTTAATAATTGAAAAAAGAGAGTATAAGATTGCGAAAAAGCAGGATTCTCGATATTTTTTCGATATTTTTTCGATATTTTCTATAAATTTTCTCCAAAAAAGTTAGGAGATATTCTAAAATTACATAAATTTGCGCCCAATTCGAGTTGAGAATTACGAAAAAGAGAGAATGGACTTTCCTAAAAAATAGTGAAAAAGAGAGAAAGAAAGTTCCATAAATGAGAGAAAGAGAGGCCAAGTATAGCGATAACTTGGCGATTTTATTCCGAGCAAGATTACCGGAAAAGACAAAAAGAGAAAAAACTAGTGAGAATTATATATTTATTAATTAAAAAAGAGAGATTTATGGAAAAAAGAATCTTTGTGATGCTTACCGCACTCTTCATGATGATCGGTATTGCATCTGCACAAAACTCAACAGTAAAGGGTGTTGTGACATCAGCAGAAGATGGACTTCCGGTAATCGGTGCAGCAGTTGTTGTACAAGGAACAACTCAAGGTGCAGTAACAGACATGGACGGTTTGTTCAGTCTTGAAAATGTACCATCTTCAGCTAAGAATTTGATGGTTTCTTACGTAGGTTTGAAGACTGAAGTAGTTGCTATTCAAAAAGGCGTGGTAATGCAGATCGTTTTGAAGTCTGCAACCGAAACTTTGGATGAAGTAGTCGTTACTGCTCAAGGTTTGACACGTAAGGAAAAGTCAATCGGTTATTCTGCTCAGAAGGTAGAAGGCGAAAAGTTGACTGCAGCTCGTCAGACAGACTTGGGTAACGCAATGGCAGGTAAGATTGCCGGTGCTCGTTTCTATGGTGCTTCTGGTGCTACTTTCGATGCTGGTACTATCGTTCTCCGTGGTTCTACAGACTTTACAAGCCGTTCTGGTAGCGAACCTATCTACGTAGTTGACGGTTCTATCACAAACAAGAACGCTGTGAACATGGACGACGTTGAATCTATCAACGTATTGAAGGGTGCTGCTGCTACTGCACTTTACGGTTCACAAGGTGGTAATGGTGCCGTTATCATTACTACTAAGAGCGCTCCTAAAGACAAGTCTAAGGGCTACTTCGAAGTAAGCCACACTTTGTCATGGGAAAAGTACTACAACCACTTCGACATGCAGAAGCAATATGGTGGTGGTAGCTATGGTTACTATGGCCAAGCTTACGCTGAAAAGTATCCGAATGAAGATACTATGAGCCCTGAATTCTTGTATGGCACATTGGGTGGTATGAAGAATTCTGACGGTACTTACTACATGGACTTCGCTTCAGATGAAAGCTGGGGTGCACGTTACGACAAGAACGTAATGGTAGCTACACCTCTTTACTACGATTCAACAAGCCCACAATATGGCAAGGCTAAGCCATGGGTACATGGATTGGATATGGCAGACTTGTTCCAGACAGGTGTATCTAACACAACAAACGTATCTTTCTCTAAGGCAGGTAAGGATTACAGCTCACGCGTTTCATTCACAAACAGCCAGCGTGATGGTATCCAGCAGAACTCTGACGCCGTTCGTCGTTACTTGGCAGTTAAGACTTCTTACAAGCCAACAGACTGGATGAACGTATCTTTGGACTATAAGTACACTTATCGTCGTAACCACAATGCCGCTCAAGAAGGTTATGGTGGTTCAAGAAACGTATACCACGAATATTTGCAATGGGGTCAAACTCAGGTAGATTTGACAGACTATAAGGATTATCAACGTCCTGATGGTACATGGCGTACTTGGAACGTGAAGAGCCCAACAAACTTCAAGGCTAACTATCACGACAACCCGTATGCAATCCTCGACAAGAGTAACTTGTACTACACATATCGTTGGAACGTATTTACAGGTGACGTTACATTCAACTTGCCATACAACATAAAGGCTGGTGTACGTGTAATCGGTAACATGCGTCAACACGATACAGAACAGAAGAACAACGCAGGTTCTATCAACTTCAACTCTTATTATTATTTGGAACAAGGTCATGTAAGTGACTTGACAACTCAAGGTAGCTTGACATGGAGCGACCGTTTCTTGAACGACCGTTTGTCTGTAGATGCAGCTGCATTTATCGAACAACGTAACTATGACTACAAGGAAATCTATGGTGAAACTAACAATGGTTTGATTATCGATGGTTACTTCAACATTGCAGGTTCAACAGGTGCTCCTTCTGTAGTAAACGAAGAAACACACTATAAGACTCGCAGTATCTTTGGTACAGCAACTGTAGGTTTCGACGATACTTACTTCTTGGATGGTTCTTTGCGTAAGGACTGGGATTCTCGTCTTCCGGTAGCTAACAACAGCTTCCTCTATGGTGGTCTTTCTGGCTCACTCATGTTGAACCAATTGCTTAAGGATGTAGAATGGTTGAACTATTGGAAGCTTCGTGGTTCGTTTGCACAGGTAGGTTCTACTATGAGTGCTTACAATACAGAAATGGCTTACAACTACACTAACAGCAGCAACTACAACTATAAGTACAACAACATGACTTCGTTGTATCCTTCTGCTACTCAGTTGAACCCGAACATCAAGCCGACTATCTCGACTTCTTACGAATTCGGTACAGAATTCCGTTTGTTCGACAACCGTTTCTGGGGTGACATCAACTTCTACCGTCGCGACACTAAGAACCAGATTTTGAACATGAACGTATCTCCTCAGTCTGGTTATAGCTCACGTCAGTTGAACTCTGGTTTGGTTCGTAACCAAGGTGTTGAAATCAGTTTGGGTGGTTCACCGATCAGAACAAAGGATTTCCAATGGGATATCGATGCTAACATCTCTAAGAACGAAAACGAATTGGTTCGCTTGAACCCAGAAATGACATCATACCAAATGACATGGAGCTCATTCTACTATCGTTGGTATTTGTGGGCAGAAGAAGGCAAGCCTTTGGGTCAAATCAAGACTATGGCTCGTATGGCTCGTAACGAAGAAGGTAAGGTTATCTTGGCTCCATCTACATCAACTGTATGGGGTGGCGGTTACGCACCAACTTTCGAATACAATGTAGAAAAGGACGCTGGTAACTTCCAACCAGACTTCACTGGTGGTTTCTCTACAAACTTGCGTTACAAGAACTTCCGTTTGGCTGCAAGCTTCGACTTCTCTGTCGGTGGTCAGCTTGTATCATGGACAAACATGTGGGCTGCAGGTTCAGGTCTTTCGGCAAGAACTGCTGAATTGAACGACAAGGGTATCAATGTACGTGAACCGGTTGCTAAGGGCGGTGGTGTACGTATCGACGGTGTGGATGAACAAGGTAATCCTGTAACTGCTTACGTAAACTCTTACCAATACTATCACAACTTGGCTCAATACGACTTGGATGAATGGATTTACGACCGTACATATGTAAAGATGCGTGAATTGGCATTGACATACGATTTCTCTAAGGCATTGTTGAAGAAGGCAAACATCGGTTTGAGCAACGCAAGCATCTCATTCGTGGCTAACAACCCATGGTTGATTTACTCTGCATGTCCGAATGTTGACCCATCAGAATCAGGTACAAACTGGATTGAAGGTGGTCAGGCAGGTTCTACTCGCTCATTCGGTTTGACAGTTAAGTTAGGTTTCTAATCATTAATTTAAGGAGAAAAGTAATATGAAATATATCAAATCATTAGCAGTAGCCGCTATGGCACTCACAGCAAGTATGTCAAGCTGTGACATGGGCGATTTCGGTGACATCAATATCAATCCGAACAAGCCGGGTGAAGCATACACCGATATGCTCTATACATATTCAGCACAGTGGGTTCGCGGTTTCACAATGAACAGTTCTGGTTATGACCCATGGACTCAATTGAGAACCGGTTATATTGCTGAATCAAAGAACAACCAGTATGGTGGTTTGACTAATACAGTTTCATTCGGTACAGCAAGCTACTATTACTATTATATCAAGAACTTGAATACAATCATCGAACGCAACACTAACGAAGAAACAAAGAATTTGATTTCCGTTACAACATTCGGTGATAACGCTAACCAGATTGCTGTTGCAAAGACATTGCGTGCATTCTACTTCATGACTTTGACTGACATTCTCGGTCCATTGCCATACAGCGAAGCATTCAAGGGTGAAAGTGATGATATCTGGTCGCCGAAGTACGATTCTCAGGAAGATATCTATGCTGCATTGGATGCAGACTTGGTAGAAGCATACGGCCAGTTCAATACAAACGGTAAGTTGAGTGCTGCTGAAATCCTTTACAACGGTGATATCAGCAAGTGGAAGAAGTTCAATGCTTCACTCCGTATGATGATGGCTATCAAGATGGCCGATGTAGACCCAGTAAATGGTAAGGCTCGTTTCGCTAAGGCTTATGCTGACGGTGGTATGACTGAAGTTGCAGATGGTTTCCACTATAAGTTTGATGCTTCAAATGCTGACTATTCAGCTTGGATGTACTACGTAGGTAACATGAGCTATAGCTCAAGAAACGAAAACTTTGTTCCTAATAAGTTTATCGTTGATGCATTGAAGGAACACAATGACCCACGTATGTTCTCATACTTTACATTGGATGGTTACAAGGGTAAGGCAGAAGGTGATCCATCAGATATCAACGCATATAAGGGTGTACCTTTCGGTTTGGCATCTAATGACGAAGTAGTTAGTGCTGCTGTAGGTTGTGCAAGTATCAACGCTACATATTGTGACGCAGGTGCTACATATGGTTTGATTACTACTGCACGTACTTTGCTCGTTGAAGCAGAAGCTGCAGTATTGGGTTGGATTGACGCTGATGCTGAAACTTTGTACAAGGCTGGTATCAAGGCATCAATGGATTTCCAAGCTACTTACCACACTGCAGTAACTAAACTTGGTGGCGAAACTGCCGTAGAAGATTACTTGGCTTCTGAAAAGATTGCATTGTCAAGCGACAAGCAAACAGCTTTGAAGCAAATTGTAATGCAACGCTTCTTGGCAGGCTTCATGACAAACGCAATTGAAAGCTGGTCAGACTGGCGTCGTTACAATGTTCCTGAAATGCCAATGACTGAACACCAGATTTTGGAAGGTAACATTGCATATCCATATCGTTTGACTTACGACCCTTCAGAAAAGGAATCTAACGAAGACAACACTAATGCTGCTATCCAACAATGGTTAGGTGGTGAAGATGGTCTTTGGAAGCGCGTTTGGTGGGACGTAGCAGACAACCACTAATTTGAAAATTATCTAAGAGTGAACATTCTCTCTTAAAGTATAATTTCCCGGGTGGCTATTCTCAGTGATGAGCGTAGCCACCATCTTTTTTATGATTTCCCAACAAAAAGAATGCGAGTTATTACAAAAAAGACTAAATTCGCAGCACTATAATTAAAAATCAAAAGAAAATGAAAAAAAATATCTTTTTACTGATGGCCTTATTAATGGCCAATGCAGCGTCGTTTGCACAGACTTGCTTGCCAAACGACATTGCATATAGAGTGAAGAATGAAGGATTCGCCAATTCCAAGGTGGAAGAAATCGCACAATTCATGACAGACGATTTGGGTCCTCGCTTGGCAGCATCACAATTGAAGCTTAGATCAGAACAAATGGTAGTAGACAAATTGGCTGAGCTCGGATTGACCAATCCAAGAGTGGAGTTTGCATCTGAATTTACCAAAGGCGGATGGGACAACCAAATGAACTACGTTGCCATGACAGAACCTTATTATTGCAGCTTTGCAGCCAATCCGAAAGCTTGGTCGGGCAGTACAGATGGTCTTGTAAGTGGCGAATGTGTTTTGGTAGACATCCAAAGCAAAGCGGATATTGAGAAGTACAGAGGCAAATTGAACGGAAAGATCGTTGTCATGCCGGCTACTCAGACTTACGAAATGAAGTTTACTCCGCTTGCAACACGCATCAGCGAGGAAGAATTGGCAGAAATGGAAAAAGATCCGCGTGCAACAAGCAGTAGCCGTCGTCGTTTCCCGATGGGTAATTGGCAAAGTAGCCGCGAACTCCAGGCAGCTATCAGCAACTTCTT
Source organism: Bacteroidaceae bacterium (assembly GCA_017558175.1). Taxonomy (GTDB): domain Bacteria; phylum Bacteroidota; class Bacteroidia; order Bacteroidales; family Bacteroidaceae; genus Phocaeicola. Next base: position 3,183 of record JAFYWH010000106.1, on the reverse strand, counting down.
GAAAGAAGAAAATGTATTGGCTATCGTAAGCGGTAGCGGTACATTCAATGTGCCTCACTCACGCGGTGTACAATATAAGGTGGGCGAACCGGAACCTACTCCAGAAATCATCCTTACCATCGAAAACCATGGACGCATGGCTCGTATGCTTGCCAAGGGCGAAAAAGTATCGATGGAATTGAACATCAAGAATGTCTTTACCGACAACCAACGCATCAACAACGTAATTGCTGAAATTCCGGGTACAGACCCTAAATTGAAGAACGAAATCATCCTCCTCGGTGGTCACCTCGACTCTTGGCATGGTAGCACTGGTGCTGCCGACAACGCATCGGGCTGTATCGTTATGATGGAAGCTATGCGTATCATCAAGGCTTTGGGTATCCAACCAAAGCGTACCATCCGCATCGCACTCTGGGGTGGCGAAGAACAAGGCTTGTATGGCTCAAAGGGTTATGCCGACAGCTATTTGTATGACACCAAGAAGCGTAAGCCATTGGCTGGTTACAACAACTTTGCCTTGTACCTCAATATGGACAATGGTTCAGGTCGCTTCCGTGGCATCTACTTGGAAGAAAACGATCAGGCAGTTCCTTTCTTCGAAGCATGGAAGAAGCCAATCGAATCATTGGGCTTCACTACATTGACGCTTCGCAAAACAAGCGGTACCGACCACATGAGCTTCACTCGTTTAGGTTTGCCTGCATATCAGTTTATCCAAGACGAATTGGAATACGACCGTACTTACCATACCGTAATGGATACATACGAACGTCTTTCGTTGAGCGACTTGAGAACAGACGCTGTTATCGTAGCGTGGTTGGCTCTCAATGCTGCTATGGATAGCGAACGTATTCCTTTCCTTCCTGGTTACCCAGAAAACATCCCTGCTCCATTTGTCAGAAGATAAAACCTTGAATACATGGAAAAATACATTTATGAGCTGAAACTGAAAGTACGCGATTACGAATGCGACCTTCAAGGCATAGTGAACAATGCCAATTACCAACATTATCTGGAGCATACGCGCCACGAGTTCCTTACATCTACAGGAATGAGTTTTGCCAAGCTACATGAGCAAGGTATAGACCCGGTAGTCGCACGCCTCACCATGGCCTTTAAAACTCCGCTAAGGAGTGGCGATGAGTTCATCTCCAAACTCTATCTGAAGAAAGAGGGCATCAAGTATGTCTTCTATCAGGACATCTTCCGCGCTTCGGATATGAAAGTGGTCATCAAAGCCACGGTAGAAACGGTCTGCATCGTAAACGGACGATTGAGCGACAGCCAAGTATTCGACCAAGTATTCATGCCTTATCTGAACCAATGATGCAAGACGAACACATATATACATTAGCCCTAACACGAATTCCCGGGTTAGGGCTAATTGGTGCTTGCAACCTCGTACGTTCGTTGGGAAGCGCATCAGCCATCTTTCAAAACAGAAAGGAACTTAAAGAACTGATTCCGGAAGTATCCGACAAGCTCATTAAGGCCCTGGACTGCCCGGAAGCGTTCAGACGAGCAGAACAGGAGTTGATATTTGCAGAAAAGAACCAAATTCAATGCATCACGCTAAACGACGCCTCCTACCCTACACGTCTCAAGGAGTGCGAAGATGCTCCATTGGCCTTATTCTACAGAGGGAACGCATCATTAAATGCCCGACGTGTCATAAGCATTGTAGGTACCCGCCATGCCACTGCATACGGAGAAGACTTATGCGCCTCTTTTGTGAGGGATTTAAAGGACTTATGCCCCGATATCCAAATCATAAGCGGGTTAGCTTACGGAATAGACATTCACGCCCATAGAGCGGCGCTACAACATGGTTTCCCCACCATCGGTGTACTTGCACATGGATTGGACCGTATCTACCCGGCAGCGCACCGAAAAACAGCCATTGCCATGATGGACAACGGAGGCTTGCTAACTGAATTCATGAGTGAAACGAATCCAGACCGACAGAACTTCGTGAAACGCAACCGAATTGTAGCAGGCATGAGCGATGCAACCATCATAGTAGAATCAGCAGCCAAAGGAGGGGCATTAATAACCGCCGAGCTATCGGAAAGCTATCACCGCGATTGTTTTGCCTTCCCAGGAAGAACCTCGGACATTTACTCGGCAGGATGCAATGAGCTCATCAAGAAGAACAGAGCATCATTGATTCTATCTGCCCAAGACTTTGTAGAGGCCATGGGATGGAATTCCGGAGTTACTCCTAAAGCCGTACAACGGGAATTATTCCCTGATTTAAGTGATGAAGAAAGTAAGGTAGTAGAAGCCTTGCAACGAAACCTTGATGGGGTACAAATCAATACGCTAGTCGTAGAAACCAATATCCCGATTCAATACATCAGTTCGCTACTCTTCGATTTAGAGATGAAAGGAGTTGTCAGAGCTTTAGCTGGCGGAGTATATAGGCTTATCTAATAAAAGGTGCGGAATCCGCACCTTTTTTATGGCATAAAAAAAGGAGCAACGCTTTGCTCCAATCCTGTTAACCTTAAAAATCTAATACTATGAAAAACATAGTGCAAAGATACAATATGTTACACTATTATCCAAATAAAAGCACAAAAAGACAATCGCATTTTATTTGCTTCGACAATATGCTAAATACATGACGCTCCTTAAACGAAAAACGGGTGCAACCTTATAAGATTGCACCCGTTCTCATATCAATTAGCTATCGATTAGTCAGCCAACTTAGCAGCAATGAATTCGCGGTTCAAGCGAGCAATGTTGCTGATAGAGATACACTTCGGACACTCAGCTTCGCAAGCGCGAGTGTTTGTACAGTTACCGAAGCCCAATTCATCCATCTTAGCCAACATAGCCTTAGCACGGCGAGCAGCTTCTACCTTACCTTGTGGCAACAATGCCAACTGGCTTACCTTAGCAGAAACGAACAACATAGCCGAACCGTTCTTACAAGCAGCAGCACAAGCACCACAACCGATACATGCAGCAGCGTCCATAGCTTCGTCAGCTACTGGCTTTGGAATAGGAATTGCGTTAGCATCAGGAATACCACCAGTATTTACTGATACGTAACCACCAGCTTGCATGATCTTATCGTAAGCACCACGGTCTACCATCAAGTCGCGGATAACTGGGAAACCAGCCGAACGCCATGGTTCAACAGTGATAGTATCGCCATCGTTGAAACGACGGATG
>JAFYWH010000105.1 GCA_017558175.1 Bacteroidaceae bacterium | reverse complement strand
CCAGTTGGTTCGTATGTATGGCGACGTACAGTGGATTGAAGTTCCTGTAGACCCAGCCGACCCAGAAATGACTTATGGCGCACGTGATGACCGCGACATGGTAATGGACAAGGTATTGGAAGACTTGAACTTTGCATGCCAGAATTTGCCGAAGGGTACCAAGACTTCTTGGAGCAAAGACTTGGCAAATGCTATGAAGGCTGACATCTGCTTGTGGGAAGGTACATTCTGTAAGTATCGTACAGCTGCCGAAAACGGTAAGGCTGCCGATGCTACCCGTGCACAGAAGTTCTTGAACGAATGTGTGACAGCTTGCGAAAACGTAATGAACGCAGGTTACACTTTGGGTGCAGACTACCAAGCTACTTATAACTCTGTATCTTTGAGCAGCAATCCTGAAGTAATCTTCTTCAAGGAATACAAGGATAACTTGTTCTATCACTCATTGATTTCGTATACTTGCTCTTCTACACAGATCAGCGGTATGACCAAGGATGCATTCGATGCTTACTTGTTTAAGGATGGCAAGCCTTTGGCATTGACATCAGAAAACAAGACAGACGTAGGTGAAGTAGACGCTGACGGCAACTACTCTATCGCCAAGTTGTTGGAAGTACGCGACGGACGTTTGGCTAAGACCATCGACCCAGTTATTTATTACGAAGGTATGGGTTGGGTACGTGCCGGTGGTATGGACATGACTTCTTCTACAGGCTATGGTGTTGCCAAGTACGACAACATCACTTTGCCAGCAGAAAAGCGTAGAAATACCGTAAGCAACTATACTTGTGCTCCTTTGTTCTGGTTGGCAGTAGTATACTGTAACTTTGCTGAAGCCAAGGCCGAATTGGGCAACATTACAGACGCTGACCTCGACAGATCTATCAACTTGCTTTACGCTCGTGCCGGTCTTCCTGCACTCAAGGCTAATGTTGGCTTCTCTGACCCAGCTAACGATTGGGGTGTAAGCGACATTATTTGGGAAGTTCGCCGCTGCCGTCGTTGCGAATTGATGTTCGACAACTGGTACCGTTATTGGGACTTGGTTCGTTGGCACAAGCTCGACAAGCTTGACAGCCAGAAGAATCCTAACATCTTGTTGGGTGCAAACATCACAGCAGCTCCTGTTCAGATCAACAACGTAAACGGTTATGTAGATGGTTCTAAGGGTCAGGTTCGCGTATACGAATCACGCCAGTACTTGTATCCAATTCCTTCTGCTCAGTTGACATTGAATGAAAACTTGAAACAGAACCCAGGTTGGTAATCATTTGTAATTTTTATATGGAATAAGGTGTACCTCAAGGTACACCTTATTTTTTTTATTTTGGGTAAAAATAAATATGTAAATTCCCTTTTTTAAGTCAAAATGAATGCCTAAATTTGTGAGAGTTAAATCATACATGTAAAAACACCATGGCTATTATCGGAATTGATTTAGGAGGTACGAAAATTGCCGCAGGATTGTTCATGGACTACGGTAATATGAAACAAAAGGTGGTACGTCTACTAAATGGAGCAACCGGTCTGGATGTTGGAACACTCATAGTAGAAGTAATCAGAGAACTTCAACAGTACGAACAATATGAAGTTGTCACTGCTGTAGGTATTTGTGTACCTGGAATTGTTTTCTCAAAAAAAGGAACAGTATGGGCTCCAAACATCCCTGGATGGGATGATTTTCCTTTAAAGCAACAAATAGTCAAAGAATTCCCTCACCTGCTTGTAAATATAGAAAGCGACCGTACTTGTTACATCTTAGGCGAGATATGGAAAGGTGCCGCTCAAGGTTGTGAAAATGCCATCTATCTTGCGGTGGGTACGGGCATCGGAGCAGGAATCATTCTCGACGGACACGTTGTTCATGGTGCAAACGACATTGTAGGTGCTACAGGATGGATGGCTCTCCAGTCGCCCTACACACAAGAATACGATGCATGCGGTTGTTTCGAAACCTTTGCTTCAGGAAACGGAATCGGCTATCAAGCACGTAAACTACTAAGCCAGGCAAACGATTATACGGGAATACTTTCTCAAAAGCCTGTCGAAGAAGTAACTTCGCACGACGTATTCAGTGCTTACGATGACCAAGACCCGATTGCCACACAAGTGCTCGACAAGGCCATCGAATTGTGGGGCATGGGTACAGCAAATCTTGTGAGCCTCTTTAATCCGGAAAAGATTATTTTTGGTGGAGGTGTATTCGGACCAGCTGTCCGTTTCATACCCAGAATCTACGAAGAGTCCTGCAAATGGGGACAACCGATATCGATGAAACAAGTGGAATACTGCGCATCCAAAGTAGATGGCGAAGCTGCACTCCTTGGAGCTGCTTATCTGGCATTGCGCAATCTTAATAAACGAACCAATCAGAACGAGTCTATTCTATGAAAAATTATTCTACATCGAAAGTTTTTATAACCGCTTGCGCCGGTATGGCGTTCTTTGGTGTGACCATGTTGTCATTGGCACCTATTTTAGGGCCTCTTAATGAAACGGTACAAGGTGCCAATGCACTCCCATCGACCATGTCCATTGGTATTATTGTCGGTACCATTCTATTTGGTCCGGTCGTTGATAAGTTCGGATATAAATGGTTGCTGATCATTGCGTCTATCATGGCCTTGGCGGGAGTTCAGGGATTAGCACGATGCCAAGCCATCGAATGGCTTCATGCATCCATTGCGATGCTAGGCTTTGGAGGTGGCATCTTGAATGGTTTGACCAATGCACTGGTCAGCGACATCTATGAGGATGATAAACGAGGTGGCCGCTTGGGTATCTTGGGAGCTTGTTATTGTATTGGAGCCTTGTTATGGACATTGCTCAACTATTTCATTCCCGACTATCGGCTTCCGCTCAATACCATATCGGTAATCATGATGCTATGTATCCTATTCTTTGTTTCCATTGCTTTTCCACAAGCCAAATCACAGGAAGGTATTTCTTTGCAAAAGACAGTAGGCTTATTGAAATATCCTGCACTGGTAATCTTTGCTCTAGTACTCTTTTTCCAAAGCGGATTTGAAGGGGTAAGCGGCAGCTTTACCGTTTCTTATTTGGACAAAGCTTGCCAAATAGACAATGCTACGGCTACGCTGTCTATGACCTGGTTTACCATCGGTATGCTGGCAGGACGACTTCCGTTGGGTTACATCACCAAGCGCTTAAAGGATTTGGGAACCTTATACCTATACCTTCTGACTGCATTTACCGGTGTTATCTTGCTCTACGCTTACGGACATCAGGTAAGCATGGTCTACATAGCCATGACACTCATCGGCTTTGGTGTAGGTGCGACCTTCCCTGTGGTGCTTAACTACATAGGCAGTACCTTCCGTGCACAATCGGGTACCGCTTTTTCCATTGCACTCTTTATTGCGTTATGCGGCCAATCCATCATGAACCGACTGGCAGGCAGTTTCTTTGATGAAGGGAAATACGATTGGTTCCTTTATATCTTGGCGATAGCGCTTATTGCTATTATGGCATTGGTACCACTGGCTATTTCTGCATCAAAAAAGATAAAAAAGTAAAATCTAACAAAAACAATATCTGAAAAACCTTTAAATTTAATTATTATGTTAGCTAATCAATGGAAAAATAACGCGTTTGCCGTTATGAACAAGATTGAGGAAACTCAAATGGAAAAGATCAAGGAAGTAGCAACCATTATGGCAGATACGATTGAAGCTGGCCGTTGGGTACACACATTCGGTTGTGGTCATGCCAACCTTCCTATTGAAGAAATGTATCCACGTATTGGTGGTTTTGTAGGTTTCCACCCATTGTGTGAACTTCCTTTAACTTTCTTCACTCACATCGTTGGTGAAATGGGTATCAACCAATTCTTGTTCTTGGAACGTGCCGAAGGATATGGTAAGACCATTATGGAAAGCTGGGACTTTGATGAAAAGGACGTGTTGTGGCTCTTCTCACATACAGGTATCAATGCTGTGAACATTGACGTTGCCCTTGAAGCAAAGAAGCGTGGTATGAAGGTGATTGTATATGGTTCTGCCAGCGAAACAGGCGAAAAGGTTCCACGTCACTCTTGTGGTAAGAACCTCTTCCAGATTGCTGACTATGTAGTCGACTCTTGCTGTCCGCTAGTTGACGCATCGGTACAATTGAAGAATCACCAAGACAAGATTGGTCCTTTGTCTACTATGGCTTTCATCACCACTGTATGGATGACTATGTGTACTATCGCTGAAATCTTGGAAGAACGTGGTTTCAAACTCCACATTCACCCATCACACAACGTACCGGGCGATACTACTGCTCACGAACGTCTCGATGCTTGTATCAAGGAATATAAGAAACGCGTTAAAGGTTTATAATTATAACGTATCCATGGGGCGCAACAGCGCCCCATCATTTTATCCACTCTATTATACCAAAGACATTCCATGAAAAAAAACTGTTTGTTATCTCTGTTATTCCTTTGGGGAATACTTTCTGCTCATGCCGGTGAATGGATACGCATCAACCAACTGGGTTACTTACCACAAAGTATTAAAGTAGCTGTATTCATGAGTGAAGAGGATACCGAAATTCAAAGTTTCCAAATTTTCAATGCTCAAACAGATAAACTTGAGCGTTCCATTCCGGCTGTAAAGGCCACTGGTAAATGGGGAAACATGAAGAGTACATGCCGATTGGACTTCAGCGATTTCGAACAGTCGGGAACTTACTACCTGAAAGCCGGGAATGCCGTATCGCCCCACTTCCCTATCAACACGAATGTCTATGACGGCACAGCTGATTTCTTACTGAAATACATGCGACAACAACGATGCGGATATAACCCTTATCTGAAGGATAGTTGCCATGTACACGATGGGTACATAGTATACCACCCTACCAAAACCGGCCAACATATCGACGTGCGTGGCGGATGGCATGATGCAACCGATTATCTTCAATACACCGCCACCTCGGCCAATGCCATCTATCAGATGATGTTTGCCTATCAGCAAAATCCTGAAGCCTTTGACGATGAATATGATGCATCCGGTCATGACGGAGCCAATGGAATTCCCGATATTATTGATGAAGTAAAATGGGGAATGGACTGGCTGAACAGGATGAATCCTGAACCAGGTGAGCTCTACAACCAATTGGCCGACGATCGTGACCATGCCGGTATGCGTTTGCCTCAAGATTGTAAGGTAGATTATGGTTATGGTCCAGGATTAGGACGACCCGTTTACTTCTGTAGCGGTGAACCGCAAGTACGCGGTAAATTCATGAATGCAACGACTGGAGTGGCCAGTACAGCCGGCAAGTTTGCATCTTGCTTTGCATTAGGCTCACGTGTTTTGAAACCATTTTATCCGGAGTTTGCAGCACTTATTGGCAGTAAAGCCGATGCTGCCTATCAAGAGGGCGTTAAAAAACCGGGAGCATGCCAGACAGCCTCTGTACTTGCTCCTTACATCTACGAAGAAGACAATTGGGTAGACGATATGGAATTGGGTGCTATGGAGCTTTATCACAGCACCGGCGACAAGAAATATTTGGATCAAGCCATCGAATATGGTCGCCGAGAACCGGTCACTCCTTGGATGGGAGCCGACAGTGCCCGTCACTACCAATGGTATCCGTTCATGAATATGGGGCACTACCACCTTGTCAAGGTCAATGGGAACAAACGATTGAACGATGAATTCCTTCGCAATATGCATGCCGGTATCCACCGTACATATGAAAAGGCCATTCAAAGTCCTTTCATGCATGGCATCCCATATATCTGGTGCTCAAACAACTTGACTACAGCCATGCTTACCCAATGCCGTCTATATCGTGAGGCAACCAATGACAATACTTATGCAGAAATGGAAACAGCCATGAGAGATTGGCTTTTCGGCTGTAACCCATGGGGAACTAGTATGATTGTTGAATTGCCTTTGACAGGTGACTACCCTATCATGCCTCATTCGTCCTTACTGAATGCAGGGGTAGGCAACACTACAGGAGGCCTCATCGACGGCCCGGTTTATGCCACCATTTTTGAAAACCTACGGGAAGAAAACATGTTAGGTATCCCTAACACTCCGGGACAGGACTACGAACTGTTTCAAGGAGAAATGGTCTATCATGATGCCATTAGCGACTACTCGACCAATGAGCCTACCATGGACGGAACAGCTTGCCTTACTTACTACCTTTCGTCCATGCAAGTAGAAGGTATGAAACAAGCCAAAGATGCAACAAAGTAATACCTTAAAAATAGAAGTGGATGTGTGTTGCACATCCACTTCTATTTTTTATATTCTTCTACCTATCCACCAAATTTTCAAGGTATAGAACAGCACCGCGGCCAATATCAAGAAAACGCTGAGCGGAATCAGTATCACTGTAACATCTTCTGGCAAACCGATAAAACTTGCTGACATAGCCAACAAAACAGCCAACCAAATAAAGCCGAACCCTATCGTCATAATACGGCACATCCGACTTATCAAACCAATCTGCCGATAAAGTACTGCAGGCTTCAAGCGGACAGGCAGATTAACCAACTTACGATTATAAGCAGCAGAAGCACAAATAGCCATACCGACCAACATAATACCGGCCAAAATCCAATATACACTCTTACCTCCCCAAGCATCTGCTTCCATTGCCAAATTAAAATGCGTAGGGATGGTATCCGGAGCTTTACTATACAGCACGCCTGTAAACACCAACATACATACAGCCATAGCAGCTGCCACCAATTCCAACAAACGATCTGACTGGGTAATCGGTTTCTTCTTTCTATCCCGACTTACATCCCAAAACTTATACTTCATTCTTCTTCCTCCTTTATTTTTGGTATACGTTTCTTTTTCATTCTCCCGCTTTTGCGCAAGGCTTCGGATATAATCCATTGAAGCTGTCCATTGGTGGAGCGGAACTCATCTTGCGCCCACTTTTCAATAGCTTCCATGGTTTCAGCATCTACCCGGAGCACAAAACTTTTGGTTGTCTCTTTCTTTGCCATAGAAAGAAAGGTTTAATGATTCAAGGTACCCGAATTGACTACCGGTTGAGCAGGTTCATCGGCGCAAAGCACTACCAACAGGTTGCTTACCATTGCTGCCTTCTTGTCTTCATCGAGTTCCACGATTTCTTCGGCCGAAAGCTTATCGAGGGCCATCTTCACCATCGATACAGCACCTTCCACAATCTTTTCGCGGGCACTGATGATGGCTGTAGCCTGCTGGCGACGAAGCATAACAGCTGCAATTTCCGGTGCATAGGCCAAATAGTTGATACGAGCCTCAACAATCTCCATACCGGCCATAGCCAAACGCTCGTTCAAGCGCTTTTCCAATTGGTCATTAATTTCATCACCTCCACCACGAAGGGTCAATTCATCGACTGTTTGATCATTATCATCATAAGCATATTCACCTGCTACCTGACGGAGAGCAGCATCGCTCTGTACACGAACAAATGCTTCGAAAGCACTCATGCGTCCAGCTACTGTGGCTACCCCACCCTTGCTTGCCATGGTCTGCGCATCGATTTCGAACATCGCCTTGTAGGTATCCTTCAGTTTCCATACCAACACCAAACCGATGAGGATAGGATTACCAATCTTATCGTTGACCTTGATAGGTTCGACATCGAGGTTACGGGCACGCATAGAGAGTTTCTTCTTTTCCATAAACGGATTCACCCAATAGAAACCGGTATCCTTGAAAGTACCTTCGTACTTGCCGAAAAACACCATGACACGTGCTTCGTTAGGCTCCTGTGAGAAATAACCGGCAAACATGATGAAGAACACCAACGAGAGAATCATCATCATCGGGATAGAGAACCAAGTGATATCCATTGTGTACTTAATGGTCAAGAATGCCAATACAGGCAACACAACCAAATTAATAACCAAGGCCAAAAAGCCATTCATTTTCATACCATTGTAAGTCTTTTCCTTTGCTTCCATAACAACTGTTTTTGATATTATTTTGATATCACAAAGTAAAGAAGTAAAATTAATAAAAACAACAAGACACCCTATGTTATTCAGCAGAATTGATTATATTTGTGCATCCATAAAATCCATAACATGCATATAGATACCCGTAACCCCGAATTCCAGGATGCGCTGAACTTGATTCAGTACACCCGCCAGTCAGTCTTCCTGACCGGTAAAGCCGGTACGGGTAAATCGACCTTTCTGAAGTATGTATGTGCCAATGTAAAGAAGAAGCATGTGGTATTGGCACCTACAGGCATCGCTGCCATCAATGCAGGTGGCAGTACCTTGCACAGTTTCTTCAAACTGCCTTTCCATCCGTTATTGCCAGACGACCCGAATTTCAGTCTGAAAGGTGGAAAGCTGCATAGTTTCCTGAAATACTCGTCGGACCACCGAAAGCTTATCAAAGAGATTGAACTGGTCATCATAGACGAAATCTCCATGGTACGCGCAGACATTATCGACTTTATAGACAAAGTGTTGAGAGTGTATTCGCAAAACATGCGAGAACCTTTTGGGGGGAAACAGATTCTGCTGGTAGGCGATGTATACCAATTGGAACCGGTAGTAAAAAGCGACGAGAGAGAGATTCTCAACCGCTTCTACCCCACCCCGTATTTCTTCTCGGCCAGAGTATTCAGCGAGATTGAACTTGTATCCATCGAGCTAACCAAGGTTTACCGACAGACAGATAAAGTGTTCGTAAACGTACTTGACCGCATCCGTACCAATACTGCCGGAGCAGCCGACTTACAACTATTGAACACCCGATACAATACAGAGATAGAAGAAAGTGAGAGTGACATGTACGTAACCCTCGCTACCCGACGAGATACGGTAAACTTCATCAACGAAAAGAAGTTGGCGGAGTTGCCGGGTGAATCGGCCATCCTGAAAGGTGAAATAAAGGGTGAGTTTCCCGAAAACTGTTTGCCTACCCAGATGGAACTAGAGCTGAAACCAGGCGCACAGATCATCTTTATCAAGAATGATTACGACAAGCGATGGGTAAACGGAACCATCGGCACCATATCGGGCATCGATGAGAATGACACCCTGTATGTCATCACCGAAGACGGACAGGAATTCGACGTAAAGAAGGAGCGATGGGCAAACATCCGATACCGATACAACGAACAGGAAAAGAGAATTGAGGAGGAAGAATTGGGTGTATTTATCCAATACCCTATCCGATTGGCTTGGGCTATTACCATTCACAAAAGCCAAGGATTGACTTTCAGCCGAGTGGTCATTGATTTTACCGGAGGCGTTTTTGCCGGCGGACAAACATATGTGGCATTAAGCCGATGCACATCCCTCGATGGTATCCAACTGAAGAAGCCTATTGCTCGTGGTGATATCTTTGTCCGTCCGGAGATTGTGAACTTTGCCCAACGGTTCAATAACCGACAAGCCATAGAAAAAGCATTGAAGCAAGCGCAAGCCGACATTCAATACAAAGAAGCAGTGAAACACTTCGATGAAGGAAACTTCGAAGGATTTCTCCAACAATTCTTCAAAGCTATCCATTCGCGATACGACATCGAGAAACCGGTTATCCAACGCTTTATCCGCAAGAAGTTAGGCATCATCAACCAGCTGAAAGAAGAAAACAAGCGGTTGAAAGAGCGGATGTATGAGCAACAGAAGAACTTGGAGAAATACGCCAAGGAATACTATCAGATGGGGAATGACTGCATCACCCAAGCACATGATTCGAGAGCTGCTATTGCCAACTACGACAAGGCCATCGAACTCTATCCTAAATTTACGGATGCTTGGGTACGCAAGGGCATAACCTTATACAATGAGAATGACTTCTACGAAGCGGAAGTGTGTCTGAACGAAGCGGTGCGCCTCAGCTCCTCTTCCTTCAAAGCGATATACAACCGAGGGAAAATCCGATTGGCATTGGACAACATCGATGGAGCTTTAGGCGACCTTGACCGGGCCATTTCCTTAAAGCCGGAACACCCCAAAGCTCACGAGCTATTCGGCGATGCGTTAATGCGGAGCGGAAAGGAAGAGGAGGCAGCCTTGCATTGGGCAATTGCAGAACGATTGAGAGAAAAGAAGAAAAACAAATAACAATAACGTATGATTATCAAACTCTACGAAAAGAACAATAATCCTAAAGACCTTGCACACATTGTCGAGGTTCTGGAAGAAGGAGGCATCGTGATCTACCCTACCGATACGATGTATGCCATCGGTTGCCATGCATTGAAAGAAAGAGCAGTAGAACGCATCTGCCGTTTCAAAGGTATTGACCCACGCAAGCATAATCTCTCGATTATTTGTTACGATTTGAGCAATATCAGCGAGTATGCAAAAGTGGACAACAACACCTTCAAATTGATGAAACGCAATCTGCCTGGTCCTTTCACCTTTATCTTAAATACCGGAAGTCGTTTGCCTAAAATCTTCAAGAACCGAAAGGAAGTGGGAATCCGTGTTCCAGATCATGCAGCACTTCGTGAAATCTGCCAGTTATTGGATGCTCCAATTCTTACCACAACCTTACCCCTGGAAGATGGAGAGGATATTGAATACATCACCACACCGGAACTCATTCAAGAAAAGTTTGGCGATGAAGCGGACATCATCATCGATGGTGGCATTGGCGGAACAGAGCCATCTACGGTAATCAATTGCACAGAGGATGAAGCAGAAGTTGTGCGACAAGGAAAAGGATGGTTAGAAGAATAACAACACTATTAATAATTTAAGGTATTATGTTTTCTGGAATTACAACTCAACAGATCAATGAGGTTATCAGCAAATTGATAGACGGAGGTATCGATTTGGGCGGAAGAATATTGGCTGCCCTTATCATTTTCTTTATCGGTAAATATCTCATCAACTGGGCCAATAAGCTATTCGCCAAGATGCTCCAAAACCGCAATGTGGATGCCAGCATCCAAAGCTTCTTGAAGAGCATTGTGAACATCACTTTATTGGTTATGCTGTTCTTGGCCGTTATCGGCAAATTGGGCATCGAATTGACCAGCTTTGCTGCTCTTCTGGCATCTGTCGGTGTGGCTGTAGGTATGGCTCTTTCGGGCAATTTGTCGAACTTTGCAGGTGGGGTTATCATCCTCGTATTCCGTCCTTACAAAGTAGGCGACTATATTGAAGCCTCTACAGGTGCTTCGGGAAAGGTTACTGACATTCAGATTTTCCATACCGTATTGACCACTTCGGACAATAAAGTTGTCTTTGTACCCAATGGATCGATGAGCAACGCCGTGGTTACAAACTATAACCGCAAGGAGACTCGCCGTTTGCAATTTACGTTCGGTGTAGAATACGGCACAGATTTTGAATTTGCAAAGTCCGTTCTCTTGGAAATCATCAATAAGGATAGCCGTATCTTAAAAGACCCGGCACCATTTATAGCAGTTAGCGAATTGGCCGATAGCAGTGTAAACATCATCGTACGTGTTTGGGTAAATTCCGATGATTATTGGAACGTGAACTTCGATATGAACAAGAACGTTTATGCAACCTTCAACGAAAAGGGCATTTCGTTCCCATTCCCACAACTCACCATACACAAGGCATAAAGAAAGAGGAGCAATTACTGCTCCTCTTCTCTTTTATATTTCTTTCCTTGCCAAGCATCACGCTCACGCATGCGTTTCTTTACCTTATCTGTAAACTCATGGTTCTTCAAGCCCCAATCGGGTGCAATCAACAACTCTCTGGGAGATTGCGAGAT
>JAFYWH010000104.1 GCA_017558175.1 Bacteroidaceae bacterium | reverse complement strand
CTGAGCCAGGATCAAACTCTTCATTGTAAAAATATTTTCTATCACATTGCTGTGACTGTTTTAATCTGCTCAAGAACCAAATCTATCAATTAAATCATTGACGGTTTCTGTTTTCTAACTTATGTTAGAATTGTACTACTTGCTTGTTCATATCTAAATCTTTCAAAGAACTCTTCTTTAAATACTTTCGTTTCGAAAGCGGATGCAAAGGTAAGGGTTATTTTTGAACTACCAAAACTTTTTGAAGTTTTTTTTGAAAAAAGTTTCTTTTCAAATCGGTAAGGCTCAAATCCTCATCTTTGTTCAGTATTTCATGACTACCGCGTTTCTCTCTCGAAAGCGGGTGCAAAATTACTGCTTTATAACATATATTCCAAATGTTTATGCCATATTTTTAGTACTTTTTGCTCAATTTGTCTTTAAGTGACTGATTATCAAATATGCTGTAGAGCATAAAATCTGGATATCACATTCACGGGAAGAACCGCACCTACCTTAATTATTATACGCGTGCGCGTTGGGGACCTTTCAGAGCATCTCAAACGTATCTTTTCCCTTCAAAAAAAGGCTTTTCGAAGCCAAAACAAAAACGCTTAGGCGTTTAAAGCAAAACGTCAAGGCGTTTTATACAAAATGCCTTGACGTTTTTATCACTTCCCTTTATGACGGTTAGCACGCTTCTTGCGAATGTCCGCCTTCATCTTAGCAGCTCCCGAGCCATGCAAACCGGTAATGTAGGTTTTCTTCTTTGCTTTTGTCTTTACTTTGTCTTCCTTCTGTCCGTTACCGGCACCGGCTTTCTTGAAAACCACACCGCCAGTCAAAATCTTTTCTATATCCATATCATTCAAATGCTATCAATTCTACATTTTCTGCCGAAGCAAACTCCTTCAGCAATTCTACCATATATTCGGCTGCCTCTTGCAAGCCTTCTTTTCCACTATATCCGTTGATGATGGTCAACAATCGAGTTGTCTCCAATCCCAACTTGGTACGTTCGTTGTCGCTGGTCGGCGTTCCTACCCCACCAATGGCATCGCGATACACCGGCATCCCCTCAATATTCAAGACACCACGACCGATGCCTTCGTATGGTTCTCCAGCCTTACCAATGCCCAATGTCAAGGTATCTCCCTCGAACTTATCCGCATCGAAACCGCCGATGGAATAGCCATATCGGATAGAAACCAAGTTGATCAAATCGACCAACGTATCTATCTGATACAGAGGAATTCCTCGAAGAATACGACGGCAAAGCGCCTCACCCGACGGACGATATCGGCTTGGATCCTTTCCACACTTCTTATAAGCTTCACGAGTAGCATGAATGGTCACCATATCCTTAATAGAATCGGTGGTATACATTTCGCGGTAACGAATGGTGAATTCGTCTATCTTCTGCCACAACGCCTCGCTATAGGAAGTGTTCTTCACGGTGGCAGCAATTGCCATGCCCGCAAATTGGGGACAAGCATTCTTTATTTCTTCTGATACGATTATTTTCATAATGAGTGCGAAGATACAACCTATTTTTTGAATTACCGAAAGTTTGACTTAACTTTGCAAAAATCCTTGAATTATGAAGAAGATACGATTTGGAGTAGTCGGCACCAATAATATTACCGACTGGGTGATTGCCGGAGCAAAGCAAGACGAACGTTTCGAACTGGTAGCGGTTTGTTCACGCACACAAGAGCGGGCAGATGAGTTCGCCTCGAAGCATAACATTCCGCATACATTTACCTCATTGGAAGAAATGGCGAAAAGTCCGCTGATAGATGCGGTATACATTGCCACTCCCAACTATGTTCATGCTGAGCAAAGTATCCTTTGCATGAACCATGGCAAGCATGTGTTGTGCGAAAAGCCTTTTGCATCCAACGCTCGTGAAGTCCGCCAAATGATGGAAACCGCCCTTAATAATAAGGTAACATTGATGGAAGCCATGATATCTACCCTCAATCCGAACTTCGGCATTGCCAAGGAATATCTGAAAAACTTAGGCACCATCCGACGCTACTTTGCCAGCTATTGCCAATACTCCTCCCGTTACGACAAGTTCAAGGAAGGCATCATACTCAACGCGTTCAAGCCCGAACTATCGAATGGCGCGATGATGGACATCGGCATCTATACGGTTTATCCGATGGTAGCCTTATTCGGTCGACCGCAAAAGATAGAGGCTCAAGGCATTAAGCTCCATACAGGTGTAGACGGACAAGGAGCCATAAACTTCCAATACGAAGGAATGAATGCTACGGTGCTTTATTCAAAAATTGCCAACTCCTCCTTGCCTACCGAAATAGAAGGCGAAAAGGGGAACTTGGTTTTGGACAAGATTCACATCACAAATGCCATCGATTTCATCCCAAGACAAGTCGTCGGTCAAGGACAAGAACAAGCAAATATCCCCCAATCCATCGGAGTTTCTCTCGACAAGAGTCCATATTATTATGAGATAAAGGAGTTCATCGACTTGATAGAACAAGGCAAGCAAGAATCATCGGTGAATAGTTGGGACAACTCCTTGGCCACCATGGAAATCATGGATGAAGTTCGTCGACAATTAGGCGTTCGTTATCCGGCAGACGAATAATACCTTCCACCAGACAAATCATAATGAAGAATCTCGGTAACATCCATGTTCATGTTACCGAGATTCTTTGTTTCATTACTCCACAGATTGCGACATCTGGATTCCCGAAAGAATGCGTCCCGACCTAATTCCCAACCGACGAGCTGAAAAGAAATCCTCATGTTGCTGATAGGTACAAATGCCCGCCACCTCAATATGTTCGGGCAAGACACCATGGGCCAACAATTGCAAACGATTGGCTTCCCACAAGTCGAGGTGCCACTTCTCATACTTCTTAGCAATACGTTCCATCTCGAAACCAGCCTCAGCAAAAGCTTCATACACTTCATCGCCCACCTCGAACGATTCCAACGAGATGCTTGGACCGATGCAAGCTATCACATTTTTTCCATCAGTACCATAATGCAACTTCATGACTTCCAAAGTCTTTTCCACAATGCGACCTACCGTACCTCGCCAACCGGCATGAACGGCAGCTATCACTTGCTTCTTCTTATCATATATTAATATAGGTACGCAATCGGCCGTAGAGACACACAAGCAAAAACCCTTGAGATGAGTCACCACGGCATCCACATCCTGCAACTCTTCTTGAGTAGGAACATCTGTAATGATCCGTACATTCGTGGTATGAGTCTGCCGAGGTATGACGAAAACGCGGGGACGTTCGGGTAATAACGCGCCGAGATTTTCCAAATTCGCCTTCACGTGTTCGGGATTGTCACCACAATAGTGCGTACAATTGAACGTGGCGTATGCTCCCTCTCCACAACCTCCATGACGGGTGGTGGAGAAACAAGAAATGTTGGAATACGGCTTCATGATTCCGTATCCCAACATTTCTTTTAATTCAGATGGATTATTCTTCGTCATCCCAATCTTCTTCTTCGTATTCGTATTCGAAGTCGTCATCATCGTCGTCTTCGTATTCAAATTCAAAGTCATCGTCTTCACCCATGTCCTTCAACTCTTGCTGGAGCTTCAAGACATCCTTGGCACGATGGACAATGGTTTCTACGCTTGCACCACCCAACTTATTGCTTTCGCTATTAAGTTCTGTCCAAAGAATATCCTTCAATTGCTGGATTCCTTGACCGGTTATGGACGAGATGAAGATATGTGGAATACCTTCCGGCAAATTCGGTTCGAGCATTTCAATCAACTCATCGTCCAACATATCGCTCTTGGTGATAGCCAAGACACGTTGTTTATCAAGCATTTCCGGATTGAAGGTAGCCAATTCGTTGAGAAGGATTTCGTATTCCTTGCGGATATCGTCCGTATCACCCGGCACCATAAAGAGGAGCAAGGAGTTACGCTCGATGTGACGCAAGAATCGGAGTCCCAATCCCTTACCGGCACTTGCACCTTCGATGATACCCGGAATATCGGCCATCACAAACGAAGTTCCTTCGCGATGCGATACGATACCGAGGTTCGGTTCAAGAGTCGTAAACGGATAGTTAGCAATCTTCGGACGGGCTGCCGATACGGAAGAAAGCAAAGTCGACTTACCTGCATTCGGAAAACCTACCAAACCGACATCGGCCAACATCTTCAATTCGAGGATGACGGTCAATTCCTGCATTGGTTCACCCGGTTGGGCAAAACGAGGTGCCTGACGAGTTGCGGTACGGAAGTGCCAGTTACCCAAGCCACCACGACCACCTTTCAAAAGCACCACTTCCTGACCATGTTCGGTAATGTCGCACAAATATTCACCGGTTTCGGCATTATAAGCTACGGTTCCGCATGGCACTTCGATAATCTTATCCTCACCATCCTTACCGAAACTCTTGTTCTTCGATCCGTTTCCACCATGAGTGGCAAACGCATGACGATCGTAACGCAGGTGAAGCAATGTCCAATAGTTGCGGTTACCTCGCAAAATCACATGACCTCCTCTACCACCATCGCCGCCGTCGGGGCCACCATTAGGAGTGTATTTGGCACGATGCATGTGCACCGAACCACGACCGCCCTTACCCGAGCGGCAATAAATCTTCACATAATCAACAAAATTCGATTCAGCCATTTCTTATTTCTTTATTTAAATCTTATCAATCGCTTCTGCAATTTCGGCAAAGATACCTTCCATAGTACCTGAACCATGGATGTGCTGATACTTGCCATCATTCTTGTACCATTCAATCAACGGAGCAGTTTGTGAATGGTAAACTACCAAACGCTTCTTGATGGTTTCTTCATTATCGTCTGCACGACCCGATTCCAAACCACGCTTGATCAAACGAGTCATCAATTCGTCTTCAGGAACATCCAAGTCAAGCATGATAGAAACTTCCTGACCGCGTTCGGCCAACATCTTCTTCAAAGCTTCAGCTTGTGCAATCGTTCTTGGGAAACCATCGAAAATCACACCCTTGCTTTCCTTGAAACTATCCAATGTGTTTGCCAAAATGTCGATAATCAATTCATCCGGTAACAACTGACCCTGATCAATATATCCTTTAGCGGTTACACCCAACTCTGTACCGGCCTTGATTTCTGCACGAAGCACATCGCCAGTAGAGATGTGGTTGATACCATACTTTGCAACGATACGTTCACTCTGGGTTCCCTTTCCTGAACCCGGTGCACCAAAAATAACAATGTTCAACATAATATTATATTTTTAAATTTCTCTATTTTCATTAATTGTTGCAAAAATAAGATTTTTATTTCAAGTATCAAGTTTTTACAGCCTCTCTTTTTACAAATAGTGTTATCTTTGCACGCAAAACGAACGATTGACATGAAGATTTTATCAAGTGCCCAACTAAAAGAACTGGACAAATACACCATCAT
>JAFYWH010000103.1 GCA_017558175.1 Bacteroidaceae bacterium | reverse complement strand
GTTGTCGAGTTCCCACAAGCTTTCACTTTCAGTAGGCTCGATCATGAGTGTACCATGAACCGGGAACGAGAGGGTAGGTGCGTGATAACCATAGTCCATCAAACGCTTCGCGATATCGTTTTCGCTGATGCCGAACATGTCGTGCAAGTAACGGCAATCGAGAATCATTTCGTGACCTACGAAGCCTGTAGCACCCGAATAAACGATGCCATAAGTATCCTTCAAGCAAGCAGCCAAATAGTTAGCACTCAAGATAGCAGTCTTGGTAGCACGTGTCAAGCCTTCGGTACCCATCATGCAGATGTAACCATAAGTGATAGGGAGGATACCTGCACTACCATAAGGAGCCGATGATACCTGATTAGCTTCATTACCGAACATGAAGTGACCCGGCAAGAACGGAACGAGGTGTTCTGCTACGCCTACAGGACCTACACCCGGACCACCACCACCATGAGGACTTGCAAATGTCTTGTGGAGGTTCAAGTGACAAACGTCCGCACCGATAGTACCCGGATTGGTCAAGCCAACCTGAGCGTTCATGTTCGCACCGTCCATGTAAACCTGAGCACCACAAGCGTGGATGATTTCACAAATCTTCTTGATTTCCGGTTCGAAGATACCGTGAGTAGACGGATATGTAATCATGAGGGCAGCCAATTCATCCTTGTTGGCTTCAGCCTTTGCGCGGAGGTCTTCCACATCCACATTACCCTTTTCGTCGCATGCACAAGTCACGGTAGTATAACCGCACTGGATAGCCGATGCAGGGTTAGTACCATGAGCCGAAGAAGGAATCAAGATCTTGTTACGATGGCCCTGACCGATGCTTTCCTGATAAGCACGGATCACACGGAGACCGGTATATTCACCGGCAGCACCCGAATTCGGTTGGAGAGTCATGCCGGCAAAGCCAGTGATGACCTTGAGCTGGTTGCAGAGGTTTTCGATGAGTGTCTGATAACCCTTCGCCTGGTCTTCCGGCACGAGCGGGTGAATGTTCATGAAACCTGCGTTGCTCAGCGGAGTCATTTCCTGAGCCGCATTGAGCTTCATGGTACAAGAACCGAGGGAAATCATGGAGTGGGCGAGGGAGATATCCTTGCGTTCCAAGCGCTTGATGTAGCGCATCATTTCGGTTTCTGTATGATACTTGTTGAACACTTCGTGAGTGAGGAACGAGCTGGTACGAGCCAATTCAGCATGGCCGAACAAAGCTTCCGGAACATCCTGCACATCGATGAGCGATTCTTCAGCAGCGATGCAGAAGATATGGAGAAGCACGTTCAACTTCTTGATGTCGGTAGTTTCGTCGATGCTGATACCTACCTTACCATCTTCGTAATAGCGGAGGTTCACTTCCTTGCTCAAGGCAATGGTGCGGAGCTTCTGTTGCGATACGTTTTCAGGCAATTCGAGGCAGAGAGTATCGAAGAACCATTCGTTGGTCTGCTTGTAGCCCAACTTGGCGAGTGTATCGTTCAAATAAAGAGCGATGCCATGGATGCGCTTTGCAATGGTCTTGATGCCATCCTGACCATGGTAGCAAGCATAGAAACCTGCCATGGTAGCAAGGAGAGCCTGAGCGGTACAGATGTTCGATGTAGCCTTTTCGCGCTTGATGTGCTGTTCGCGAGTCTGGAGCGCCATACGGTAGCAGAGCTTGCCGTACTTATCCTTCGAAAGACCGATGATACGACCCGGCATGTTGCGCTTGAACTCGTCGCGAGTAGCGAAATATGCAGCCGACGGACCACCATAGAACATAGGGATACCGAGGCGCTGAGTACTACCGAATACGATGTCCGCACCCCATTCGCCTGGAGGAACGAGCATAGCGAGCGAGAGGATGTCTGCATCAACAGCCACCTTTGCACCTGCCGCATGAGCCTTTTCCACGAATGCACGATAGTCTTCTACGCTACCATTCGAGTTAGGATACTGGATGATGCAACCGAACACTTCCGGAGTGAATTCAAGAGTCTTGTAATCGCCTACGAGGATGGTCATGCCTTGCGGGATGACGCGTGTACGGATTACCGCCAAGTTCTGTGGGAAGATGTTTTCATCGACAAAGAGCACGTTGGCACCCTTCTTCTGCTGGTCGCGGGAGCGGAGCTGGAACATCATGTTAGCTGCTTCGGCAGATGCGGTTGCTTCATCCAAGAGCGAACAGTTAGCCAGAGGCATGGCAGTAAGGTCGCTCACGGCAGTCTGGAAGTTAAGCAATGCTTCCAAGCGTCCTTGCGATACTTCGGCCTGATACGGAGTGTACGAGGTGTACCAAGCAGGGTTCTCGAACACGTTGCGCTGGATTACGGCCGGGCAGATGGTGTCGTACCATCCCATACCTATATAAGATGTATAGAGTTTGTTCTGCGATGCCAAGTCGGCAATGTGCTCTGCAAACTGGCGTTCAGTCATCGGAGCGTCGAGCGCCAAAGGCTGAGCCAAGCGGATGTTGGCAGGGATGGTCTTGTCTATCAATTCATCCACACTGCTCACACCAATCTTTTCGAGCATGATAGGAAGGTCGGCTTCCTGAATACCGTTATGACGGTCGGTCAATAAATCTGTTTTCATGGTATTTGGTTTTTAAGTTTTGATTTTCTGATTAACTGATTTTCTGATTTCTGATTTCCACCCCCGTGTGTGCTTATCGGAAGAAAGGATTGTTGGCCTTTTCGTAGCCGATGGTAGTGGAAGGTCCGTGTCCCGGATAGACGCGTGTCTCGGCCGGGAGGGTGAAGAGATGGCTACAGATGCCTTCGCGGAGCTCATCGAAATTGCCACCCGCAAGGTCGGCACGCCCGATGCTTCCCTGGAAGAGCACGTCGCCCGCAAAGAGGCAAGCAGCTTCCTCGCAATAGAACACGATGCTTCCCGGCGAATGTCCCGGTACGTGGAGCGCCTTCAGCTGGGTATTGCCAAAGGTGATGGTGTCTCCCTCGATGATGTAGCGACCCAAGGCCGGCTGGTTCTCTTCATAACGGAATCCGAAGTTGCGTGCCATGGCCGATGCCTGGTCCAACCAGAACTCGTCTTGCTGACCTCCTTCGGGACGCAAGCCATACTCCTGGAAGAGGTACGGATTGCCGAAGATGTGGTCCAAGTGCAAGTGTGTGCAGAGCACGTGCTTGAGCGTGAGGTTGTTCTCGCTGAGGTAGTCCTTCAGGCGTTGCTTCTCTTCGGGGTAGAAACATCCCGGGTCTATCACTACGGCCTCGCCCGATTCGTCGGAGAGGATGTAGCAGTTCACGGGGAACATATTGAATTCGAATTTCTTTATTTTCATAGTATTCTATCTTAGCATCCTCCCCCTTATGAAGGGGGTAGGGGGATGTTTTTGTTTCTTTCGCTTATGGGGAACGCCAATAGAACATCCCCCTGCGCCCCCTTCACAAGGGGGATTATTCGTATCACTTCACCGGAACATAAACCACCTTCTTGGTTTCGAAGAACTCTTCCCCGAATACGGTGTTGAGGTCGAACAGGTCGGTTTGATGGCGCACCGGCATGGTTTCCTTTTCCAACTCACCACCCTTGAGGCAAATCAACCCGTTGGGCAAGGCGTTGCGTTGCTCGGTGCTGATGTTCTTGCGGATGATTTTCAGGAGGTCGGTAAGAGGCATTACGGCACGGCTCACCACATAGTCGAACTTCTGCTTTTCTTCCTCTGCACGACAATGGCGGAAAGTAACGTTCTTCAAGCCGATGGCAGTAGCGATTTCCGATGCCACGCGCACCTTCTTGCCAATGCTGTCTACCAAGTGGAACTTCACCTCCGGAAAGAGGATGGCCAATGGAATACCCGGGAATCCGCCTCCGGTGCCGAGGTCCATAATGGTGGTGCCGGGTGCAAACTGGGTATACTTGGCAATGCCGAGCGAGTGGAGCACATGATGCTCATAAAGGTTCGTGATGTCCTTGCGCGAAATCACGTTGATTTTCGAGTTCCAGTCCAAGTAGAGATCGTACAGGGCAGCAAATTGCTCGCGCTGGGTCTCTGTAAGGTCGGGAAAGTATTTCAGTATTATGTCCATAGCTAATTATTGTTTTAAATATTGTCCTATTTCCTCGTAAGGCACCTCGAGCACGATTTCACCGGCCACATAAGGAGCGATGTCGTATCGGTTGAAGAGGAAGAGCACGCCCTTCTGGCTCAAGAGGAAATTTTCGGGAATATACATGGAGGTAAATTGCAGGAATCCCAATTGCTGGAGGTCTTCCATGGTCTCTACCTTTTCTTCAGGGTTGAGTTCCGCCTGCTGGGCGATGAGCTTGTCGAGGAGCATCTGCTCGATGTCCGCGCGGGCCGATGCCTGGAACACCTCGTCCTTGGTGAGGCGCTTGCCGGTCTCGAAGTCGAAGTTCAGCCATTGGCTCCACTGGTTAGGATGTGCGCCACCGGTATCGACAAACACGTTCGATGTTACGTTGAGCGTGCCCCCGTTGCCTTCTTCCACGAAGGTCACCATGGAGTAGGTCTGGTCGTACCACTTGGGCATTTCTTCTACCGATGCAGACTGGTCGCGATCGGCCAGGTACACTTCGCCCACTTCCTTGCGATAGTCGCGGATGTACACGTTCTTGAAGGAGTCTACCGCCACTTCGGGTGCCAGCGATGCAAATTCCTGGCCCAGGAACTCGCGTTGCACCGTGCGGTTGATGAGGGCAGCTATCGAGTCTCCGTCCTCTTTCAGGTAAGTATAGTCGATGGAGAAATCGCAGATAGGAGACGAGGCATCGTCGGTGAGATGCGCTGCTTCTTCGCGGAAAATATGTCCGTAAGGCAAGTTGTCGTAGTTTCCCACCAATCCGCATCCGGTGGTCAAAGCCACGAGTGCAGAGGCGAACAATGCCTTCGGCATGCATTTATATGGTTTCATCTTTTGTTCTGAAAAGTTTATTGTACAAATATATAACAAGTTTCCGAAACATCCGCATTTTTAGTACGGATTATTTCGTCCTCCGTGCACTTCTACCTTGATTCCGAAGTTCCCGTTGGCCGATTTCATTTCGAAGGCAGCATTGAAGTTGTTTCGTTGCCAAGGCATGGCCGACGGATTGACCACCCGATTGCCATCGGCATCGTATTCTCCGTAAAGGTTGATGCGCATGCCATTGTTCAGCTTGTACGATGCTCCTTGCCAGTTTACCATGCCCGAACCCACACCGGGATAGAGCACGGACATGTACGACGAGAGCGACCGTTCGCCTCCCAGTCCGCCCGAGAAGGTAACGTTGGGATTGATCTTGAAGGCTTCGGGCCGGATGGTGAGCATGCTTGCCTCGTCCATGCCCGGAAGATAGGCGAGCGACGGGAAGAAGGGTGCATCGACCACGAGCGATTCGGCATTGAGCATGGTGCCCATGTCGAGTATGAATCCGCCAAAGTCCTTGATGCCGGGTCCAGCCAACCGGTCGTCCGTCTCGGTTTGAGCGCAGAGCGGAAGCGAGGAGAGTATCAATGCGATAATATAGACGATTCTTTTCATACTGTTTTCTCTTTTACTCAAGTTTGCAAGTAGAACCTATCTTCATGTGGGTGTGTCATAATAATTTAGGCACGGATTACACGGATTTCACGGAAAAATTTATGTAAACACGCACAAAAAGCCGTGTTAATCCGTGTAATCCGTGCCCAAAAAGAAGTAGATGCGTATTCGACACACCCACTGGGGGATAATTACCTGCGAAACATAAATCCATTAGTAATGTTACAAAGATAATGAATCTCCGGCAAACGAGAAGTTTTTTTGCTTTTTTTAGGGAAGCAGATGTGTTAAACGACATGTTTGCATGAAATTTTAGCCAAGAATTCTTGCATTATTCTAAAATATATCTATATTTGCAATCGTTACAAATATAAAACCTATGAAGAAAACATTCATTTCCATTTGGAACTTTTATGCCGATGGCTTCAGGAACATGACATGGGGTAGACCCTTGTGGTGGCTGATTCTCCTGAAAGTCGTCGTTCTT
>JAFYWH010000102.1 GCA_017558175.1 Bacteroidaceae bacterium | reverse complement strand
TTGATGCGCTTATGCTGGGCATAGTTCAGGATACTCTTCATCAGCTCCATGTATCCGGTCATTGCCCAACTGCTTCTGAACTCCTCATTGGCGTTTTCTTCGGCCAGACGCATGTGCTTGTTGGCCTCGGCCAACTTGTCTTGCAACAGATAGTATCGCGCCAACGAAGCATGTGCCGAAGCCACCTTCGCACTATCTTTTCCCATGAAATGCTTCAACACCCTTTCCTGTATGTCTATGGCCTTGTCTTGCTTGCCATAGTCGCTGATGATGTCTGCCTGGTTGGGCAAGACTTGATACCAATACAAGGCAGAGTCTTTCGGTGTACGGATGTATTTGGGAAGATGGTCGTAAAGGCGTTCACATTCTTCGGGTTGGTTGAGGTAGAAATGGAGGGTAGCCCATGCCTGATGAATCCAAAACTCGTTTTCCGTATCCACCTTCATGAGGCGTTGGATATACCCATGGCAAGCTTTGAAATCGTTGTCCCTACTACCCAAATCCATCAAGCATTGCAGGGCTTCCTTGTTCGTGTCGGCTATGGATTCCAAGAGGTCGTAGGCTTGCGGTTTCTCGCCCTTCCACCAATAGTGATAGGCGGTAAGGATGGTGGCTTGCGACAATCGGGCAGAGTCCTTCGGCTCCAAGTTTCGGTAATGCTCCAAGGCCTGTACGAGCAAGGTATCCTCACTCAACGATTTGGCTTGGTTGATGCGGGCTTCTGCGGCATCCAGAACTTGTGCAAAGTCAATGGATTCTTGCTTTGGTGTGCAACCCGTCAGAGCTATGATAAGCAGTAGAATAAGTGTTCGCATAATGTTTGTTTTTTGCAAAGATAAGTCTTTTTTTAGAAATGCACTCCCCATATAACCCCCAACACCCCCAAATATAAACTTTTTAAATTAAACAGCATTGAAAACCAATCATTTACAACCTTATTTGCACTTCAAAAACATGCCGATATAAACCATTTGAAACGCTCTTCAGGCCTAACTTTGCATCAACGGAAAACCAAAAACAGAAGATTATGAAAGCAATGATTCTAACGATTTGTATGCTGTTGGTGCAAGGCATGGCAATGGCAAATACCCGCATCAGCGGGGTGGTTGTGGACGATGTGGATGCTTCTCCATTGATAGGAGCCACCGTAGTTTTGGAGGATGGGAACGCCCGTCAAGTAATGGGAGTAACAACCGATTCCAATGGTCGTTTCGAACTGAAAGAAGTGCCCAAAGGGAGCTACATCCTGCAATGTTCGTACGTGGGTTACGAACCTTTTACCATGGCTTTGAAGCAACTGGACAAGCGCATGGACTTGGGCGAAATCCGCTTGAAGCCTGCTTCCGAAGTGCTCGGTGAAGTGGTGGTGGAAGGCGAACAGGTGATTCAGAAAATAGACCGTCAGCTGGTGATGCCCACCGAGGCACAGAAGAAGGCTTCGACCAATGGTGTGGCCTTGTTGCAACACCTGCAACTGCCCAATTTGAGCATCAATGCCATTGAGAAAAGCGTTACCACCAGCTATGGTGAGTCGGTGCAATTACGCATCAATGGCGTGGAGGTAACACAGGCGGAAATCGTCGCCATCCGCCCCGAAGATGTGGTTCGGGTAGAGTACCACGAGCAACCGGGCTTGCGCTACGGAGGTGCAGCAGCGGTGGTAGATTACATTGTCCGTCGCAGGGATTCGGGGGGCAACATCTCGGCCGATGTGACCAACGGCGTTACGCTTCCGGGGTTCGGAAATTATCAGGCATCGGGCAAGTACCATCAGGGCAAGTCGTCATTCTCGGCCTTGATGCAATGGAGCCGTCGCGACTTGGAGTGGAATCGGGAGAATGAGGAGATTTTCTATTACCCGGCTGATGCTGTTTCTCCCCTCTTGAGAGGGGGAAGGGGGTGTGTCAGTATACCTCCACTTGTATGTGTTTCACATACCCCTAACCCCTCTCAAGAGGGGAATTGGGACCCCGTTATCATAAACAAAGAAGTGGTGGCATCCCCCAATCGTGTAAAATACGATTACCTTACAACTGCACTTAATTACAGCTACACCAACGCCGAAAAGAGCATGCTGAACATCGCCTTGCGAAACAACTTGCAGGACATTCCTTGCTCCTTTACTGACCGCAACAGCCTTCTTTATCAGGCAGACCGGGTGTATGAGGTGAAGGACCGCGAATCGACCCGCACCCACATCCCTTCGCTCGACATCTACTATCAGCTGAACCTGAAGAACGACCAGCATCTGTACTTCGATGTGGTGGGCACGTATCTGGGCACCAGCGCCCAACGCACCTATTCCATGGCGGAGCAGGGACAAGCGCCGGTAGAAATCTTCTCGAAGACCGAGGGCGACAAGTATTCCATAATTGGCGAAGCCATCTACGAGCGTCCGTTGTGGGGAGGCAAGCTCACCTCAGGCATGAAGCACAACCAGGCAACTATGGATAATGTGTACGATGGAAATGCGCATACCAAGGTATCGATGAACACGGCAGAGACTTCCGTTTTCGCTGAATATCAGTCGAAACTGAAGAAACTGAACTACACCGTGGGTGTGGGAGCGATGCGCACCAGCTACGAGCAAAGCGGAGCAAGCCAAGAAAAGTATTTCTTCCGCCCTACGCTAAATCTCTCTTATCAGATGGGAAAGATGTTCTGGCGCTACAATGCCAGCCTTTCAGGCAATGCTCCGTCCTTGTCGGCACTCAGCGATGTGGTTCAGAATATGGATGCCTATCAGGTGCGTAGGGGGAATCCGGACTTGAAGAGTTCCACCTATTTCACCAATCGCCTTTCAGTGGGATACCGCACCAAGGGGGTGAATATGGAAGTCTCTGCCCGATACAGCTACGACCACAAGCCCATCATGGAAGAGACTCTGTATGAGGAGGGTATGTTTGTCCGTACGTACGACAATCAGCAGGGGTTCCATCGTTTGCTCCTCCAAGGAAACATCCAGCTTCAGCCTTTCAAACAATACTTGTCCATCAATCTGAATCCGTTCTTCAACCGCTACATCAGCCAAGGGAATACCTACACGCATACGCATAGCAATTGGGGTTTCCGTGGAAGTATCGTCGGTATGTACAAGCGCTGGATACTGATGGCGGATATGTCTACTTCCAATCACGAACTTTGGGGCGAGACCATCAATAAGGGTGAGTCCATTCATACGGTTGTTTTGGGCTATAACAAGGGCAAGTGGGCGATACAAGCCATGATGATGAATCCGTTTACCGATGACTATCATCAAGGTACGGAAAATGTATCGAAGTTGGCTCCCAACAAACAACTGGCTTTCTCCAAGAATTTGACCCGTATGTTCCTGCTGAATGCTTCCTTCAACCTCAATTTCGGTAAGCAGAAGCAATCGGCCAGGAAGCGTATCGATAACTCGGATACGGATACGGGTATTTTGTCGGGAAGTAAGTAGGGTGGTTCTGCTTTTGCACTCCATTTGTAAATGATGAGCAAAATACTTATATTTGCGTTATCTTTAGAAAAGTATGCTTATGAAGAAACAAACAGTATTACGAAAATTGGCGGAACTGAAAACTCCTTTATTACAATATGGTGTAACGAAATTAGGATTATTCGGATCTACGGTACGTGGCGAAAACAAACCAGGTAGTGATATTGATGTGCTAATTGACTTCCAGCCCGAAAAGGAAACCTTTCAAAACTTCATGAGCGTATGCGATTTGCTTGAAAGCATCTTCAAGCGGCAGAAGCTCGACATTGTTACATTCAAAGGGTTAAGCTCGTTTGTCGGCAAACAAATTCTGAAGGAGGTAGAGTATGTCTAAATCCCACATTCCTTACCTGCAACACATTCTTGAAGAATGTCGTTACGTCCGTTCGGTAGTGCCCGACGATGCCAAGATGTATGAGTTTCTCTCCGATGAAACCTTGAAACGTGCCGTATCCCGAAGCCTTGAAATCATAGGCGAAGCCACCAAGAAAATCCCTGCCGATTGAAATATAAATGGAGTAGCATTTCATGGCGACAGATGGCCGGAATGCGCGACAAACTTATTCACGACTATATGGGCATCAATTACTTGATTGTATGGGATGTAGCTAAAAACATTATCCCAACATTGATTCCGCAGATAGAAGAAATAATTGAAGCGGAAGTTCCCCCAAAGTAGATATTATAACCATTGAACCCTCCGCCCCGATACACCACGCATCAGGGCGGATTTTTTTTACCCCTATTCATACCTCCCCATCATCTTCCCGATCATCTCCATCATCCACTCGCGGAGCGATGCCGGAGCCAGCACCTCCAGTTGGTCGGCACGCTAGGGATAATCATACCAAATCTCATAAAAAAACATAGATTTGGTACGATTATCCACTCTTTTCCGTCATTTCCCTCTCATAGCATTTAGCTCATTTCTTCCTCCTTTTCCCGAAACAGGTAAAAAAATCGCATTTTCCCCTAAAAAAGTGCAAAGGTCTGCCTCAATATTGCATACGTTTCGCTTTCCTTTGCAGCTCCAGTTATTTTTTAGATATGAATAAAATGAAATTGCAAGTAAGGGGAGCAGTCTATGCTTTGTTCCCCCAGTACAACCATGCCGACCCGCGAGGCGAGGAGATGGTCAACCAAACAGTAGAGTACCTCAAGCAGCTCGACGAAGAGCG
>JAFYWH010000013.1 GCA_017558175.1 Bacteroidaceae bacterium | reverse complement strand
GGTGATTGCAAGGAAACGTTGGCGGAACTGACCAAGTTGGTACGCGAGAAGAAGCATACCGAATGGATTGCCAGCTTCGAGGAGCATGAAAAGAAAGAATTCGAGAACGTTATCGAAAAGGAAATTTATCCGAAGGAAGGTTCATTGAACATGGGCGAGGTGGTACGTGTCGTGAGCGAGGCTACCAATAACGAGGCCATTTTGGTGACCGATGTCGGTCAGAATCAGATGATGGCAGCCCGTTACTTCAAATACACCAAGAATCGAAGCATTGTAACTTCGGGTGGTCTTGGAACCATGGGCTTCGGTTTGCCGGCTGCAGTTGGTGCTACTTTCGGTTGTCCAGAACGTACGGTTTGTGTTTTCATGGGCGACGGAGGTTTGCAAATGAGCATTCAGGAGTTGGGTACCATCATGGAACAACAGGCTCCGGTCAAGATGATATTGATGAACAACAACTACTTGGGCAATGTGCGCCAATGGCAAAAGATGTTCTTTGGCGGACGCTATTCGTTCACACCCATGGTCAATCCGGATTATATGCAGATTGCAAGTGCTTATGGCATCCCGTCGCGTCGCGTGATCAATCGTGAGGATTTGCAAGAGGCTGTTCAAGAAATGCTTGCAACCGATGGTCCGTTCCTTTTGGAGGCTTGTGTGATAGAAGAGGGTGTGGTAATGCCGATGACTCCTCCGGGTGGAACCGTGAGCGAAATGCTTTTGGAGTGTTGATTTGAATTCGCCAAACAGAAAGAAATCTATGGAAAAGAAATTATATACTATCATTGTTCACTCGGAGAACTTTGCCGGTCTGTTGAACCAGGTGACTGCTGTTTTTACCCGTCGGCAGATAAACATTGAGAGCTTGAACGTGTCGGCTTCTTCCATTCAGGGAGTGCATAAGTATACCATTACGGCTTTGACCGATAAAGAAACCATCGAGAAGGTCGTGAAGCAGATTGAGAAGAAGATAGATGTACTCCAAGCCAACTATTTTGTGGATGAGGAAATCTATCAGCACGAGATTGCTTTGTATAAGCTCTCCAATCCGGAGTTTCAGAACAATCCGATGGCTTCGAAAGTGATTCGTCGTCACAATGCTCGCATTGTAGAAGTGAATCCGGTGTATTGTATTGTAGAGAAGAATGGCATGAGCGAAGACATTACCGAACTTTATGCGGAGTTGAGCGAGTTGGATTGTGTGCTTCAGTTTGTTCGTTCGGGACGTGTAGCCATCACAACAAGTAACTTGGAATTGGTAGACGAATTCCTTGAATATCGCGAAGAAAAATATCGGAAACAAAAACAGGAAAAAGTATGAATGACAATAAAATAGGAACATATAAGTTTGTAGCGGAACCTTTCCATGTGGACTTCACTGGTCGTCTCACCATGGGTGTCTTGGGTAACCATCTGTTGAATTGTGCTGGCTTCCATGCATCGGAGCGTGGCTTTGGCATTGCCGAAATCAACGAAAATCATTACACATGGGTGCTTTCACGTTTGGCCATTGAATTGGAAGACATGCCTCGCCAATACGAGGATTTCAGTATCCATTCATGGATTGAAAATGTTTATCGCTTGTTCACCGACCGTAATTTCGAGTTGGTCAATAAGGATGGAAAGACTATCGGTTATGCTCGTTCGGTATGGGCGATGATTAGCATGGAGACTCGCAAACCGGCGGATTTGTTTACCTTGCATGGCGAGAGTCTGAATTATTATGCCAGCGATCGCGAATGTCCTATTGCCAAGCCGGGTCGCATCCGGGTTGCTCCGTCTGAGCCTGTTGCGGAATACTTGACCAAGTATAGCGACATCGATATCAATGGTCATGTGAATAGCATCAAGTACATCGAACATATTCTCGACCTTTTCCCGATGGATACTTTCAAGGAAAAGAGCATCCGTCGTTTCGAGATGGCTTATGTAGCCGAAAGCTATTATGGCGATACGCTCAGCTTCTACCTCGAGCAAAAGACTGAGAATGAATATGATATAGAAGTAAAGAAGAACAATCAGGAAGTGGTTGTTCGCAGTAAAGTGATATTTAAATAAGAAAGTAATAATTATTAAAAAAGAAATAAAGATATGGCACAAATGAATTTTGGCGGTGTCATCGAAAATGTAATGACCCGCGAAGAGTTTCCATTGGAAAAAGCACGTGAAGTATTGAAGAACGAAACCATTGCAGTTATTGGTTATGGCGTTCAGGGTCCAGGTCAGTCATTGAATCTCCGCGACAATGGTTTCAACGTAATCGTTGGTCAGCGTTCGGGTAAGACATACGAAAAGGCGATTGCCGACGGTTGGGTACCGGGTGAAACGCTTTTCAGCATTGAAGAAGCTTGCGAAAAGGCTACTATCGTAATGTGTTTGTTGAGCGATGCGGCTGTAATGAGTGTGTGGCCTACTATCAAGCCTTACTTGACTCCGGGCAAGGCGTTGTACTTCTCTCATGGTTTTGCTATCACTTGGAACGATCGCACAGGTGTGGTTCCTCCAACAGATATCGATGTTATCATGGTGGCTCCTAAGGGATCGGGTACATCGCTCCGTACCATGTTCCTCGAAGGTCGTGGCTTGAATTCATCATACGCTATCTATCAGGATGCTACAGGCAAGGCTTGGGAAAAGACCATCGCTCTCGGTATCGGTATCGGCTCTGGTTATTTGTTCGAAACAACTTTCATCCGCGAAGCTACATCAGACTTGACTGGCGAACGTGGTTCGTTGATGGGTGCTATCCAGGGTTTGCTCTTGGCTCAGTACGAAGTGTTGCGTGAAAACGGTCACACTCCATCGGAAGCGTTCAATGAAACAGTCGAAGAATTGACTCAGTCGTTGATGCCGTTGTTTGCAAAGAACGGTATGGACTGGATGTATGCTAACTGTTCGACTACTGCTCAGCGTGGCGCTCTCGACTGGATGGGTCCATTCCACGATGCCATCAAGCCGGTAGTGGAAAAGCTTTATGCTAACGTGAAGTGCGGTAACGAAGCTCAGATTTCTATCGATAGCAACTCGAAGCCAGACTATCGTGAAAAGTTGGAAGAAGAATTGAAGGCTCTCCGCGAAAGCGAAATGTGGCAGACTGCTGTAACTGTTCGCCAGCTTCGTCCGGAAAATAACTAATTGATTTACTTGTCATTCAGAGCGAACCGCACTCTGAATGACATTCTTTTATTATATCTATGGAAACAAATTTTTTGGAGATTATCCGTACCCGCCGTAGTTACCGTAGCTACAAGTCCGATCAGATTACCGATGGCCAACTGAATGCGGTTTTGGAAGCCGGTACCTATGCACCCACTTCCCGCGGTTTGCAGTCTCCTTATATCGTAGCTGTTCAGAACGAAGCGTTGAAAGCTCGTTTGGCACAAATGAATGCCGAAGTGATGGGCGTTACCACCAATCCGTATTACGATGCTCCTACCTATGTGCTGGTGTTCGTTCCGGCCGATGCCCCGAATGGCGTACAAGATGCCAGTTTGGTTTTGGAGAACATGATGCTGGCTGCCCATGCACAAGGGTTGGGAAGTTGCTGGATTCATCGTGAGCGCGAGATGTTTGCTACCCCTGAAGGGCAGGAGCTCATGAAGCAATGGGGATTGCCCGAAGGCTTGGTGGGTATCGGTGCGCTGGCACTGGGATATCCCGATGGCGATCCATCGCCAAGCAAGCCTCGCAAGGAAGGATATACCCGGGTAATCAAATGACATTTATCCCTTTATCTGTATCCGTTAAAAAAACTATAATTCATGCATCGTATAAATAAAAAGACCGTTTTTTTAGAAAATTTATTTATTTTTGCGACCGAAATTAATGAATTTATAGATGAACGGATATTTGGAATTATCAAATAAATTATTAGCAAGCAAGCAAGCAAGCAAGCAAGATTGTTATAATCTATATCGGCCGGGCGGTGGTGCCCGACTGATGTTCAGTCCCTGCTTGGTGGGAGCGTAAGCTCTCGCCAAGCAGGGATTTTTTTGTGTCGATATTCCGAATCAAGTGCGCCATCCGCATACCATCTTCCGATAACAAGAGAAAATAAGACAAATAATAACAATAAAAACAAAAGAAGAATATGAAAACAATAGAAATTTATGTAGCACCTGTAGTAAAGGTAATTGAAATAGCAGTAGAAAATGGCTTTGCTATAAGTTGGGGAGCCGATGATTGGGATTAATCTTAAAGCAAAAACAAATGAAAATGGCTAAAAAAAATTGGAGAGTGGTAGCTGTATGCTTTCCGTTCTTGTTTTCGGCTTGTGCAAATAACGGCGCCATAGAAGAGGCTGTGACTGAAGAAAGCCATATTCTCTTTAGTGTGGACGATTTCGAGGCTGCTGGTAGTTCTCGTTCCGTAACCTATTGGGATGAAGTAGCCCAAAAATACAGAATTAAATGGACCAAAGGCGACATCGTGGGTGTCTTCCCTTACGAAGGCTACCAGGAACCGTTCGAGATTCCGGAAGACCAGTTTAACCAGAACACAGCCACTTTCGACGGTGGCTATTGGGCGCTGAAGGATGGTTTTACTTATAATGCTTATTATCCGTTCAGCGTGGATAACTTTGCTTCGGCTGATGCAAAGAAGTCCCTGTCTATCAGTTATGTGGGGCAGGCACAAAGGGGTAATGATTATGGGGTAGGAGCTTATGACTATATGTATTCCGACTGGGAAACGGCTGCGAATGGTTCTGTCAAATTCCAGTTCCACCACATCGGTTGCCTGACCATCTTCGGTGTGACCTATCCCGTCACCGCCACCTTTACCCGGTTGGCAGTGAACACAGGCAATGATGACCTTATCCCCACAGCAGGAACGTACGACCTTACCTACAATCACGGCAAGACTCCCGAGGAGGGCAAGACCTATGTGAAGATTCCTTTTGTGGCCGATGACGATGCCAAGGCCTATGAGTTGGGCATGGCTTTGTATAATGCGGAAGGTACCGCAGGCATATCGGGAACAAAAGGCCAGACCGCTACCTTTTATATGATGCTTCCTCCCATGGATTTGTCGCAAGCCAGCGCCAAGGTCTTCCTTACAGATTCAAATAATAATGTATACGAATCCGATCTTACTGCCACTAATTTCGAGGCTGGTAAGAAGTATGCGTTTGACCTGACTTTAGTACATAAGGAAATAAACGGCAGTGCCCCTGACAGCGATGACTCAGAATTTGGATACTAATAACGATACGACAATGAAGATAAATAAATTGATACTTAGCGCATTGGCCATGTTCACGTTTACTTCTTGCAGCAACGATGACATCGTGCCCGACACCCCTGAGCAGCCGAACGTGAGCAAATATGAGCAGCTCACCTTCAACAGTGCTGACGAGCCTTCTACCCGTGCCGTATGGGCAGACCCCAATGGCAGCGGTAGCCTTGTCTTCAACTGGGAGGCCGATGATAAAGGTACAGAGATGGTGGCATTGCTCTCCGATGGCTCGGCCTTCGTTCGCAATTATTCGTCAGAGAATCCTACAGACGAGGACTTGCAAGAGGCGCTGTATCACACCTATATGACCATTAGCCCGCAGGAAGACCTTCACAAGGCCGACTTCAAGACAGTGCGCTATTATAACAAAGAGGATAAGGATGCTGCAAAGGCAGTATTTGCAGTGACTCCTGTAAACGATTTCTGTATTTTCGAGGCCGATGAGACAAGCTTCAGCGCACAAATGGAGATGCCTGCATCTTTCGTACAGTCATTCTCCCAGAACCCGGAGTTCCTTCGCGACTATATGATGATGTATGGTCTGGGCGAATTTGAGAATGGTAGTGCATCCATTTCTTTCAAACACATCCCTGCAACATTCCGTTTCATCATCACCAACAAGCGCCCGACCACTGCAAGGCTTGAAAATATGAGCCTTAGTATTGACGGTGGAGCACCAATAGGTTCTAATTTTGCGGAGGTGCATGGAGATTACACTACTGAAAGCCTTTATGTGGATTTTGCTGGGAATCATAAAAGCATCACCACACTCTTGAACACCACGCTGGCTTCTCAAGAGTCATACACAGCATACGCTATGGCTCTGCCGTTGTCTGACAGTGAAACTCTCAATGGCAAAGAGATAAAGTTTGTCATCAACACCGAAGAGCATGGTTTCCTATCATTCGTCCTCACGGGCTCACAAATAGCCAACGCCAATAAAAGCTATGGTGAAGACATTTACAACTGGGTAAGCGGCAAGTCCTACACCATCCGCATGAGCCTTGATGATGTGCTCACTTTTGATGGTATCACTGTCGAAGACTGGAACAAAGAGACTATTGATGGTGGTGAAGCCGAAGAGGAAATTTAACAACAAGAATAATATAAAAAACGAAACAATATGAAAAAGTATTTTGCAATGGCAGCAGCGGCCCTCGTGTTGGCAGCTTGCGACAAGAACAACGATGATTTGGGTATTGACAACACCAAGGACACCCCCATCACCATCCTTTCGGCTGGTGTGGCAGATTTGAGTACTCGTGCCGGTACACCTGCCGGAACACTGACCAGTGGCTCGCTTTCATTCTTTTTCAATAATAATAGTGGAGACAATGGTCGATATGTAGCCGACTGTGAAAAGTGGACATATAAG
>JAFYWH010000101.1 GCA_017558175.1 Bacteroidaceae bacterium | reverse complement strand
TCGAAGTAAGGGATAGTCTTAGTAGGAGCTGTATTGATAGAACCGTCCAAGATAGCGTCGATGATACCACGAGTATCCTTGATAGAGATACGCTTGCCAGTACCATTCCAGCCTGTGTTCACCAAGTAAGCCTTAGCACCTACCTTTTCCATCTTCTTAACCAATTCTTCAGCATACTTAGTTGGGTGCAAGCTCAAGAATGCAGCACCGAAACATGCAGAGAATGTAGGAGTTGGTTCAGTGATACCACGTTCTGTACCAGCCAACTTAGCAGTAAAGCCTGACAAGAAGTAGTACTGAGCCTGATCCGGATTCAAGATAGATACAGGAGGCAATACACCGAATGCGTCAGCAGACAAGAAGATTACCTGATGTGCGTGAGGACCCTTAGAGATAGGCTTAACGATGTTTTCGATGTGGTTGATTGGGTAAGAAACACGAGTGTTTTCTGTTACGCTCTTATCAGCGAAGTTGATCTTACCTTCTGCATCAACTGTAACGTTTTCCAACAAAGCGTCACGACGGATAGCAGCGTAGATATCTGGTTCTGATTCCTTATCCAAGTTGATAACCTTAGCGTAGCAACCACCTTCGTAGTTGAATACACCTTCTTCGTCCCAACCATGTTCGTCGTCACCGATCAACAAACGCTTAGGGTCTGTAGACAATGTAGTCTTACCTGTACCAGACAAACCGAAGAATACAGCAGAGTCAGTACCTTCCATGTTAGTGTTTGCAGAACAGTGCATAGAAGCGATACCCTTCAATGGGTTCAAGTAGTTCATGATAGAGAACATACCCTTCTTCATTTCACCACCGTACCAAGTGTTCAAGATAACTTGTTCCTTAGTTGCCAAGTTGAACACTGTAGCAGTTTCAGAGTTCAAGCCCAATTCCTGGTAGTTGTCAACCTTAGCCTTAGAAGCATTGAAGCAAACGAAATCAGGTTCGCCATAAGCTGCCAATTCTTCAGCTGTAGGACGGATGAACATGTTAGTCACGAAGTGTGCCTGCCATGCTACTTCCATGATGAAACGTACCTTCAAACGAGTAGCTTCGTTAGCACCGCAGAAAGTATCAACAACGAACAACTTCTTACCGCTCAACTGCTTTACAGCCTTAGCCTTCAAGTCAGCCCAAGCTTCTTCAGAGCAAGGCTTGTTGTCATTCTTATATTCTTCAGAAGTCCACCATACAGTATCCTTGCTAGCTTCGTTGTATACGAAGAACTTATCCTTAGGAGAACGACCTGTATAAACACCTGTCATTACATTAACAGCACCAAGTTCAGTTTCCTGACCTTTTTCAAAGCCTTCCAAACCAGCCTTTGTTTCTTCAGCGAACAATACTTCGTAAGAAGGGTTGTGGATGATTTCCACAGCATCGGTAATACCGTACTTACTTAAATCTAAATTTGCCATTTTTAATAAATGATTAATTGGGTTATTATTTTTCTATATTTTTCTCTGTTAAAGGGTTTGGACAAGCGATTTTAACGTAACCTTGTCCAAACCGTTACAAAAATAGTGTTTTATTTTAAAACCAAGAAGTTATTAGTGAAATATTTCCCTATTAACGAAATATTTAATTTTGTATAACAAATATGCAACTTTCACTTTGCAATTTGTCCCCCAATATCGTTAATAGCCCAATTCATACGGCTGCTTCACGGCAGGTACGCCTTCCTTCATCCACTTCGGCATCGGTTCACCCTTCAAGAAGTGATCGAAGAACTGCTTCATGCGGATTTGGAAGTCGAGCTTGTTCGGATTCTTGGTTGGCCAGTGAGGTTCACCAGTATAGTTCAACATCCAAGCCGGCTTACCAAGACGCTTCAATGCCACGAAATATTCGATACCTTGGTACCAAGGCACATGACCATCTTGGTCGTTATGCATAATCAAGATAGGAGTTTCTACCTTGTCCATCAAGAACAACGGAGAATTCTCGAAATAACGGCGTGGGTCTGCCCATGGAGTAGCACCTAAACGGCTTTGAGTGTGTTCGTATTGGAAAGAACGAGCCAAGCCCGATCCCCAACGAATACCACCATAAGCACTGAACATGTTCACTACAGGAGCGCCCGATTCGATGGCAGCAAACAAGCGAGTACGAGTAGCCAAATAAGCCACCTGATAACCACCCCAACTATGACCTTGAGCACCGATACGTTTTTCGTCTACATAACCGCGTGAAAGTACTTCCTGAATACCTGGCATCACGCAATTGTAGCAGCTTTCGCCTGGATAACCGTCACGGTAACGATTGTCCGGATTGAACACGATGTAACCATTACTTAAATACATGCGATAATCGATAGTAGAGCGGTGAGGTTCCGGCATACGATACTTGTTCAAAGTTTCCGAATTGCGTTCGTAGAAGTTCACAATCATCGGATACTTCTTGTTCGGATCGAAATTAGCCGGCTTATAGATTACACCTTCCAACTTCTTTCCATCCAATGAAATCCAAGAAATCAATTCTGCTGTACCCCATATGAACGAGTCTTGCTGACGGATACCTTGTGTCAACTGAATACCCTTCTTGAAAGAAGCATCGGTGAACCATACATCAGGGAATACTTCGAAGTTTTCACGGCTATAGATATACTTGTCGGCATTCTTAGCCTTCATTACATTATCATAATTATAGCTTCCACCAGCCAACAACGTTGGATTTACAGGCGATGTAAGACGAGCACGATAGATAGCAGTAGTCTTGTCCACTTCGTTGAAACCTGTCAACAACATCGGTTCCTTCAAATCGATGTCCATCTGTTCTCTATCGAGAGCAATGCGACGATATGTCACCTTGTTTTCACGACCATTCTTTGTGAGTTTCACCGGAGCCTTCTTGCCTTCCGGATCGAACGACCAGATGTCATAGCGGTCGTAAATCAAGAGAGCAGCATCTTCCTTTGTCCAACCAGCCATGCCATGAGGCGACGGATAGTTAGGAACATCATTGTCTTCGTCCCAAGCAGGGAAAGTTTGTGGAGTAGTCAACTGAATCTTGCGGTTGTCTGCCAAATTGATGGTATACCAGCAGCTATCAGTAGCATTGTAAGTACCTACATACTTGCCAGTAGGCGACAAACGATAACCAGCATAATCTGCTTCTGAAATCAACGTACGTTCACCAGTAGCCAAGGATACCTTATAATAATCGGAACGAGTACGGCCTTCCCACATAGAAGAAAGCGAATAAGGCTTAGAAGTCGATACGATAGCCCAATCGCCCATGCCCTTCACCGGCAATTGTGCATCCGGCAATTCCACATCGGCAATCTGAACCAACTTGTTATTGTTCAACTGATAAACGGCAGCATAACTCTTCTTCAAGTCACGCTTTACATTGTATTGCTGAACGGTATATTGTACCGGTTCGTCCCAATTCCAAACCTGTACGTTCGGGCGATTCGCATCAAGAACAGTAGAATCCTTACGAAGCGGAGCCGGAGCTGTACCAAAGAACAAACGGGTTGCATCGTCTGAGAAGCTCAAACGTTGGTTCGGGCTTACTACCCAACCTTCAGGCAAGCCTACTGTTGTACGAGTCACCACTTCACGAGCCTCACCTGCATTTTCGGATACCCACAAAGCCATGGTGTAGTCCTTTTCCTTCTTGTCGTTAGTATAAAGGAAAGCCAACTTGCTACCTACATTGTCGAAAGTAGGCTGTACAAAGATACCCTTGCCTTCTTTTACCAATACAGGCTGAGGAGCCTCAGCAGTCCACACATACATACCTGGCTTTTTGCCGTCCTTATCTTCCTTGGTTACAAAGTAAAGAACTGCCTTATCCTTGGCAAAGCCATAGTCTGAAGCCGAAGAAAGTACATACTTCTGTGCTCCATCCAAAGATACTACCACCAACGATGAGTCCTTGCGAGTGCGCTGATATGCCATCCAGTCTCCCTTTTCTGCCAACTTATAGCCTTTCAAAGAGTCGATGGTCCATTCTGTAGCGTTCTTCAAATTACGGATAACAAGTTCATCCATCGGCATCTTGTCCTTCTTGGTCTTCTTCAACTTCAACGAGTCGGTCAAAGCCACAGCTGGAACTTTCTTTACCAACACGAATTGAGAAGACGACGAGAACTTCACCTCAGAAGCCGGAGCATAAGTCTGTACCGACTTTCCATCTGAAGCCAACACTTGCACTTCCGAATCGCCACTCCACGGACTAAACATAGCTGCCGCCCATTGTCCGTCGTTCGAAATGGCACGGGTTGTAATGCGCTTCCATGCCTCCAAATCCTGAGGAGTCAAGGCCTTCTGCGCTTTCATTGAGAGAAATGGGATTACTGCCAGCAATCCGATTCCCAAGAGTCTTAAACTTTTCATCTTATTCATTTTTCTATTTATTCGCAAAAGTAAAAAAAAACGAAGAACCAAGAAACTTCTGTCCTTAGATTCTTCGCTTTTATCTGATTTTTAGGAAAATTACTTCACTTCCCAAGTATCGTTAGTCATCAACAATTCTTCGAAATTATGATAGTTCTTCTTTGCTGAAACTTCTTCAATCTGCGCATAGACACCATCGTCGTAAGTAGGAGCTTCCACGTCACGAATCACACCGAGTGCAATCGGGAAGTCAGGACCTTGCATCAAAGCCAACTTCAGCTGGAGGGTATTGTCTTCGCAATGAGCATCGTGAACAAGAATGTCCTTTTCAGTAATGCCGTTTTCGCCCAACTTAACCACCTTCAAACCGAAGCCTTCTTGCATCAAGCCGAATTCCTTGTTTTCACCGAAAAGCATTGGCTTGCCATGTTCCAAATAGATAGCATTCTTAGCGCGACCTTCCTTGGTGTATACAGAATCGTGAGTACCATGATTGAAGATCACACAATTCTGAAGGATTTCGCACACCGAAGCACCCTTATGATTATATGCAGCCTTCAAGATATCTACCGTACCGGCAGCATCGGTAGCTACGGCACGGGCAAAGAAATGACCGCGAGCGCCGAAGCACAATTCAGCTGGGCAGAACGGATCTTCTACCGTACCATAAGGAGATGACTTACTGACAAATCCACGTGGAGAAGTCGGCGAGTACTGCCCCTTAGTCAAACCATAGATACGGTTATTGAGAAGAATCATGTTCAAATTGATGTTACGACGGTTGGCATGGATGAAGTGGTTACCACCGATAGCGAGACCATCGCCATCGCCCGACACTTGCCATACGGCCAAGTTCGGATTGGCTACCTTACATCCGGTTGCAATCGCAGCCGAACGACCATGAATGGTGTTCATGCCATAGGTATTCATATAGTGAGGCAAACGGCTGGAGCATCCGATACCCGAAATAACGGCAATATCCCATGGAGCTACACCGATTTCTGCCATCGCCTTGTGCAGTGAAGCCAAGAAGAAGTGGTCACCGCAACCCGGACACCAACGAGGTTGTCCTTTCTTATAGTCTTTTGCTGTAAATTCGCACATAACTGTTCCTTTTTATTTGTTATAGATTTCGGTGAACGCAGCCACGAGTTCGTTTACCACGAACGGCTGACCCTTAACTTCATTATATTGATTAGGTACGAAACCATCAATCTTCATACGCAAGTAACCTGCAAATTGGCCCATGTTCTGTTCTGCCACCACTACCTTCTGATACTTCTTCAACACTTCTTCAGTATTGGCTGGCAACGGATTGATGTACTTGAAGTGAGCCAAAGCTACCTTCTTGCCTGCTGCACGCATTTCGTCCATCGCCGCATGGAGGTGACCATAAGTACCACCGAAACCAACAATCAACAATTCGGCATCATCCTTATCGCCTTCTACCACTACATCAGGCACCTGGATGTTGTCAATCTTCTGCTGACGGAGCTGAGTCATCAAATGGTGATTTTCAGGGTTGGTAGAGATGGCGCCTGTTGCATTATCCTTTTCCAAACCACCGAGGATATGGGTAAAACCTTCTGTACCTGGAACTGCCCAATAGCGAACGCCCTCTGCATTACGCTGGTAAGGAGTCCATGTACCCTTCAATTCAGCAGGAACGAAAGGAGGATTGATAGCCGGATATTCAGCCAACTTAGGAAGCTTCCAAGCAGCCGAACCGTTTGCAACGAATGCATCGGTGAGAAGAACTACCGGAGTCATGTGTTCGAGAGCAATCTTTGAAGCTTCGTAAGCAGCTTCAAAACAGTCGGTTGGCGAAGTTGCTGCCAATACCGGCATCGGGCTTTCACCATTACGGCCAAACAATACTTGCAACAAGTCGGTTTGTTCAGACTTAGTTGGAAGACCGGTAGCCGGACCACCACGCTGAACATCGAGCACCACCAACGGAAGTTCCATAATCACCGCCAAGTTCATGGCTTCTGACTTCAAACAGATACCAGGACCCGAAGTAGAAGTTACTGCCAAAGCACCTGCATAAGAAGCACCTACAGCCGATGCACAACCGGCGATTTCGTCTTCGCACTGAACGGTTACCACGCCCAACGACTTGTGCTTAGACAATTCGTGAAGCACGTCGGTAGCTGGAGTAATAGGATAAGAACCCAAGAAGAGCTTCAAGCCCGCCTTTTCGGCAGCAGCAATGAAGCCATAAGCCGTAGCCTTATTACCTGTGATATCCATGTATTTACCCGGATTCACGGTCTTGCTTTCAATTCTATATGTATGAGCTACACTGGAGTGTGTATTGTGTCCATAGTCATAACCGGCATGAATGACCTTGATGTTTGCTTCAGCAATAGCCGGCTTCTTGGCGAACTTTTCGCGGAGGAAGTTTTCGGCGATGGTCAAGTCGCGGTTGAACAACCAACAAACCAAACCGAGTGCAAACATGTTACGGCACTTCAGCATCGACTTGTTGTCCATGCCTGTATCTGCCAAGCAATCCTTTACAATCTGCGAGATAGGAGCAGCAATCACATCGTTCTTGATGCCCATTT
This sequence comes from Bacteroidaceae bacterium, assembly GCA_017558175.1. Taxonomy (GTDB): domain Bacteria; phylum Bacteroidota; class Bacteroidia; order Bacteroidales; family Bacteroidaceae; genus Phocaeicola. Next base: position 2,106 of record JAFYWH010000101.1, on the reverse strand, counting down.
CTTCTATCGGATTGTCTGTTGTGAAAGCAGCCTTTTCCAAATCCGACTTCTGGAAACAGTCTGTATCGATGATGATGCAAGCCGTAGGCTTGGCAAACTTATACTGAGTCTTGAGTGCTGCAGCATTCATCGCCACGAGCACATCGCACTGGTCGCCCGGTGTAAAGACTTTGCCTGCACCAATGTGTACTTGGAAACCGGATACGCCTGTCAATGAACCTTGCGGGGCACGGATATCCGCCGGATAATCGGGGAAGGTACTGATATCATTCCCTACTGTAGCCGAAATAGTCGAAAAAAGATTTCCGGCCAACTGCATACCATCACCTGAGTCGCCTGAGAAACGAACCACAACCTGGTCTAGCTCCTTGACTATCATTTCTTCTGCCATATGTATTTAAGATTAAAAAGTTATTCCATTAATGTCACAAATTAAGCAAAGTTCCACGAATTGACAAAATAATATTGGCAGAAATGATAAAAAAGACTACCTTTGCGACACTCTTCTGAAAGCTGCCCTTGTAGTTCAACGGATAGAATAGAAGTTTCCTAAACTTTAGATAGGGGTTCGATTCCCCTCGGGGGTACGAAAAAGATGCAAACCAACGTTTTGCATCTTTTTTCTTTTTATAAACGATTGGAAATCAAGCAACCCAAACCATCTCTTTTCATCTCATTTTACTTACCCTTTCGTGCTCTAAAAATCAGCCTTTATTCATCAATTCAAAAACGTCAGGGCGTTTAAGGTAAAACGTCTAAGCGTTTTGGTCAAAACGTCAAGGCATTTTATTCGAGACGTCTAAACAAAAAAACACGGCATACAGAGATTCCTCCGTACGCCGTGCATTATTTTTACAAAAAGGACTGACTACTTGATTACGCCCAATTCCTTACCAACCTTGATGAAGGCAGCGATAGCCTTGTCCAAGTGTTCGCGTTCGTGAGCAGCCGAGAGCTGAACACGGATACGAGCCTGACCCTTCGGAACTACCGGATAGTAGAAACCTGTCACGTAGATGCCTTCTTCCTGCATCTTAGCAGCGAAGTCCTGAGACAACTTAGCATCGTACAACATCACAGCGCAGATAGCACTTTGAGTCGGCTTGATATCGAAACCAGCTGCCAACATATTGTCGCGGAAGTAAGTTACGTTTTCCATCAACTTGTCATGAAGAGCATTGCTTTCCTTCAACATCTTGAACATTTCGATACTTGCACCTACGATAGCCGGAGCTACTGAGTTAGAGAACAAGTAAGGACGTGAACGCTGACGGAGCATATCGATGATTTCCTTGCGACCAGTTGTGAAACCACCCATCGCACCACCGAATGCCTTACCCAATGTACCTGTGAAGATGTCTACACGACCGTATACATCGTATTGTTCGGCTACACCATGACCTGTTGCACCTACTACACCAGCCGAGTGAGATTCGTCTACCATCACCAAAGCATCGTACTTTTCAGCCAAGTCACAGATCTTGTCCATTGGAGCCACGTTACCGTCCATAGAGAACACACCGTCTGTCACGATGATGCGGTGACGCTGAGCCTGAGCTTCCTGCAAGCACTTTTCGAGTTCTGCCATGTCGGCATTTGCATAGCGATAACGCTTAGCCTTACACAAACGTACACCATCGATGATAGAAGCATGGTTCAATGCATCCGAGATAATCGCATCTTCTTCAGTGAACAATGGTTCGAATACACCACCATTCGCATCGAAACAAGCTGCATAAAGGATGGTATCTTCTGTCTTGAAGTAGTCAGAGATAGCTGCTTCGAGTTGCTTGTGCAAGTCTTGAGTACCGCAGATGAAACGTACAGAAGACATACCGTAACCATGAGAATCCATGGCTGCCTTTGCTGCTTCAATCAAACGCTTGTTGTCTGCCAAACCCAAATAGTTGTTGGCGCAGAAGTTCAACACACCCTGACCAGCGTTTACCTTGATATCAGCACTCTGAGGAGTAGTGATGATACGTTCGTTCTTGTACAAACCAGCAGCCTTGATGTTTTCGAGTTCTTGAGTTAAGAACTCTTGCATTTTACCATACATAGTTTTATGTGATATTTAGAGTTATTATTCCCAATCCAAAATTACCT
>JAFYWH010000100.1 GCA_017558175.1 Bacteroidaceae bacterium | reverse complement strand
TTGCTTCGACAATGACAACATCGTGCATGTAGACGGCTCTGTAAACCCTGTACGCGACAAGGAAATCATCGATGCTGAATTGCAGTTGAAGGACCTTGAAACCATCGAAAACCGCATCAAGCGCGTAGAAAAGCAAGCTCGTGTAGGTGGTGACAAGCAGGCAAAGATTGAATACGATGTGCTTGTAGCTTATCGTGATGCCCTCTTGCAAGGCAAATCTGCCCGTACCGTTACATTCGACACAGAAGACGAACAAGCTGCTGCCAAGGGCCTTTTCTTGCTCACTACAAAGCCAGTTCTTTATGTTTGTAATGTAGACGATACCTCTGCTGCTAACGGTAATCCGTATGTAGAAGCTGTACGCGAAGCCATCAAGGACGAAGAAGCTGAATTGCTCATCATCAGCGCACAGACTGAAGCCGATATCGCTGAATTGGAAAGCTACGAAGAAAAGCAGATGTTCTTGGAAGACATGGGCTTGAAAGAATCAGGTTGCGACCGTTTGATCAAGGCTATCTACAAGCTTTTGAACCTTGAAACATTCATCACCGCCGGTGAAATGGAAGTGAAGGCTTGGACTTACCGCAAGGGTTGGAAGGCTCCACAATGTGCAGGTGTTATCCACACTGACTTTGAAAAGGGCTTTATCCGTGCAGAAGTTATCAAGTACGAAGACTACATCAAGTATGGCTCGGAAGCTGCCGTAAAGGAAGCTGGAAAGATGGGCGTGGAAGGCAAGGAATATGTCGTTCAGGATGGCGACATCATGCATTTCCGTTTTAATGTATAATTACAAACTATACAATAAAAGAGAAGGGCAGTGCTTCATATCGCACTGCCCTTTTTTCATCTCTTCAAGAGTTTTCCCAAAAACATCAAGAACTTTTTTAAAAAGTTCAAGGACTTTTTGGAAAAACTCTTGATGTGTTATTGAATGTCTTCCATAATTGCTTCGGCTATTGAAGAAATGGGTTTGGCACTAATGAATTTCCCTGTTACCACCAAATCCTTGCCTTTCGGATGCCGCTCAAAAGTAGCCGTATAGGTAAACTCCCGCTTTTCAATTTTCAATGAACGCAATATTGAAAACTTCTTCATCGGTGGAACATCAAATTCCTCCCAAATGTCAGCCTCTGCATGTGTTAACATTATGTCCATCGTATATTCACCCATTGTACTACCTACCGAAACCGTTCCATCGGGAGTCAATCCATTTGGAAGAGGAACATGCACATACCCAGGCGTAGGATTAAACCCTTCAGGAGTAGCACACTTGAACTGATAATACTCTTCGTGTCCAGCATAAATATTCCCTGGAGAATATTTCAACTCTTCCGAACTGTAGTTTGTAATGGTCTTATATATTTCCTCTGGAGTATAGTAAGTCGTGATACCATCGTCTCCCTCCATAGTATATTCAATGCTCTTGAAAGAATAATAGAATACATCCTCCTCGTCCGAGCAAGAAGCCAAGAAACCCAATGCACAGACAAGCATCAGCATAATAGTTTGTTTAAAGTTTTTCATGTTTCTTCAATTTTTAGTGTTATGATTCACAAATATAGGGATATATTATTTAAGTGAAACAGATGTTTCGAAATTATATCTATTTTTAAAGATATGTAACTATTTACTTCCCCCTCACAATCTTCTTGATTTCATTCAACTTGTTCAGAGCTTCCAATGGAGTGAGGTTATCCACATCAATGTGCAGAATCTCGTCACGGACTTGCGAAAGCACAGGATCATCCAACTGGAAGAAACTCAATTGCATACCTTCACGCTTGGTAGCTATTTCGGCCGTAGGTTTGGCAATTCCCTGCTGACGATTATCCGTTTCCAATTGGTTCAAAATGGTGTTGGCACGCTTCACGATGCTCTTCGGCATACCCGCCAATTTCGCCACATGAATACCGAAGGAGTGTTCACTACCGCCCTTTTCAAGCTTGCGGAGGAAGATAACCTTGCCATCCATTTCCTTGACCGACACATTGTAATTCTTGATGCGCTTGAACGATTTCTCCATCTCGTTCAACTCGTGATAGTGGGTGGCAAAAAGCGTGCGTGCCTTGGCCTTCGGATGCTCATGAATATGCTCTACAATGGCCCATGCAATGGAGATACCGTCGTAAGTAGAAGTACCTCGGCCCAATTCATCGAACAACACCAAACTCCGTGCAGAGAGGTTGTTCAGAATGTCAGCAGCCTCGTTCATTTCCACCATGAAAGTAGACTCACCGAGCGAGATATTGTCACTGGCTCCCACACGGGTAAAAATCTTGTCCACCATACCGATACGGGCACTATCGGCCGGCACAAAGCAACCGATTTGCGCCAACAAGGTAATCAATGCCGTCTGACGGAGCAAAGCCGACTTACCCGCCATGTTAGGACCCGTAATGACGATGATTTGTTGGGTTTCTGAATCCAAATAGACATCGTTGGCAATGTACTTCTCCCCTATCGGAAGCTGCTTCTCGATGACCGGATGACGGCCCTGACGGATGTCTATCACATCGCTCTCGTCGATAATCGGACGGATGTACTTGTTCTCTCTCGCCACATTGGCAAAAGCCAACAAGCAGTCCAAACGGGCAATCTGTGTAGCATTGATTTGAACGGCCGGAATGTAGTCGCTCAAATCAAGCACCAAATCATTGTATAGTTTGGTTTCGAGAGCCATAATTTTGTCTTCTGCCCCCAAAATCTTCTCTTCGTATTCCTTCAATTCCTGCGTGATGTATCGTTCGGCATTCACCAAAGTCTGCTTGCGGATCCATTCGGCAGGCACTTTATCCTTATGTGTATTGCGTACCTCAATGTAATAGCCGAATACATTGTTGTAGGCTATCTTCAAGCTCGGAATCTCCGTGCGTTCACTCTCCCGTTGTTGCATCTGAAGTAAATAATCCTTACCCGAATAAGCAATCTTGCGAAGTTCGTCCAATTCGGCATGGATACCATCGGCTATCACCCCACCCTTGTTTACCACCAACGGCGGATCATTCTTGATTTCACGGGCAATACGGTCGCGGATGCTTTCACACAAATTCAGTTGTTCACCGATACGGCGAAGACTATCGTTTTCAGCGTTCAGACACGCGTTTTTAATCGGTTCTATGGCTTGCAATGCCACTTTGAGTTGTACTACCTCACGAGGCGAAATACGGCCCACAGCAGCCTTTGAAACGATTCGTTCAAGGTCGCCTATCAAATGAAGCTTCTCCTCAATAAAATCCTTGAAATCCGGCTCACGGAAGAAGTATTCCACCACATCCAGACGCTCATTGATCGGTTTCTCGTTCTTCAAAGGGAAAACTACCCATCGCTTCAACAGACGGGCACCCATCGGACTGATGGTCTTGTCAATCACTCCAAGCAAACTGGTTCCGCCATCGTTCATGCTACCCAACAATTCCAAACTACGCACCGTAAACTTGTCCAGACGCACATAGCGGTCTTCCTCAATGCGGGAAAGCGCCGTGATATGCCCAATCTGGTAGTGTTGCGTCATCTCCAAATATTGAAGAATCGCTCCCGAAGCCACAATACCATTCTTGAGATGTTCCACCCCAAAACCTTTCAGGTTCTTTGTCTCGAAATGTTTCAGAAGCTTTTCGCGGGAAGAGGTTTCATTGAACACCCAATCCTCCAACTCGAATGTAAAGAACTTGCTTCCGAAATTCCCCTCAAACATGCCGCGTCTACCCCGTTCGAACAACACTTCTTTCGGAGCGAAATTGTTCAACAACTTATCGATGTAATCAAAATTTCCTTCCGCGGTCAAAAATTCACCTGTAGAAATATCCAGAAAAGCCACCCCACAAGCCGTCTTTCCGAAATGAACGGCAGCCAAGAAGTTATTTTCCTTATACGAAAGCACATTGTCGTTGATGGCCACACCCGGTGTTACCAACTCCGTAATGCCACGCTTCACCAGTTTCTTGGTGAGTTTCGGATCTTCCAACTGATCGCAAATGGCCACACGCTTGCCAGCCCGTACCAATTTCGGAAGGTAAGTATCAAGGGCATGGAACGGAAATCCCGCCATTTCCACATGCTTGGCCTGTCCGTTGGCACGCTTGGTAAGGGTAATCCCCAATATTTCGGCCGCTACAATCGCATCTTCCGAATAGGTTTCGTAAAAGTCACCACACCGGAAAAGCATCACTGCATCCGGATGTTTCGCTTTCAACTCAAAATATTGTTTCATCATCGGGGTAAGTACCACATCATTAGCCACGGGAATATCCTTTCTTTCGTTTAAGGGTTAATAATTTTAAGCGAGCAAAGATAAGAAATCGGCTACGGATTCGGAAAAGATGAAGCGATTTTTGTCTGCTTTCTTGGATTATTCCTCACAAACCTTTACATTTGCTCCCAGATTTCGATTGCGGGGTGCCTTAATATAACGGGCTGAGATCATACCCATTGACCTGATCCGGGTAGTGCCGGCGTAGGGAAAAACGGATAAAATTCCCCCTTTTTTTGTTATTCATTTAAAAAGGGAAAACAGCAATGAAAAGATTTGCAATGACGGCCATCCTTCTAACAGGAATGGCAGGAAACGCTTGTATGCAAGCACAAAGCCAGAAACCCGACAGCTTGTGGAACATGTATCTGCAAGAAGTTGAGGTAGTGTCAACTCGTGCCACAAGCACCACACCTGTGGCGTTCACCAACATCGGCAAGGAACAGCTTCAGAAACAGAACTTGGGACAAGACCTCCCCTATCTGTTGAGCATGACGCCCGGAGCTGTAAGCACATGCGATGCGGGAGCAGGAATCGGTTACACATCCATCCGTGTGAGAGGAACAGACGGAACACGCATCAAT
>JAFYWH010000099.1 GCA_017558175.1 Bacteroidaceae bacterium | reverse complement strand
GAACTCCGGGCATGATAGCGAGGAGCCGGATCTTGTTGCTTGTAAGTATTTTCGTGTTCCTCGTCCACTATCACGAGCTTCAAGTTCTTGAAGGGCAGGAAGATGGACGATCGGACTCCCAAGATGACCTCGTAGGGTTCATCGCTCAACTGCTTTTGCCAGATTTCCACACGCTCGGCATCGGGGAACTTGGAGTGATAGACACCCAACCGATGGCCGAACACCCGCTTCAAGCGCTCGGTAATCTGTGTAGTCAAGGCTATTTCGGGCAAGAGATAGAGCACCTGACCGCTGCCCTGTTTCAGGGCCTCATGTATGAGGTGGATATAGACTTCGGTCTTGCCACTGGAAGTGACTCCATGAAGCAGACAGACATTCTTCTGCCGGAAGCTATCGATGATGGAGTTGTAGGCTGTTTGCTGAGCCGGATTGAGGGCATGGCAAGCTGAGGTCGTGATTCCCGACCGGAGCAACCGACCGATTTCCTGATGATAGACCTCGAAGATGCCTTTCTCTACCAAGCCATTGAAGATGGTAGAAGTGGCACCGGCTTTCTCCAGCAATTCCTTCTTGGAGACTTCCTTCAGCTGCTCACCACGGCTTGCCCAACCGGACAGCTCCACGTATTTCATGAGCAAAGCCAACTGTTTCTTGGCTCGTGAAAGCTCGTTGAAGAGGGTCATCATGCCTGCCTCATCCAAGTCCTTTCGGGCCAATCGGACACGGGCTTCGGTGCGTGGCTTGTAATTTCTTTTCAAATCTTCCTTCACGAAGATGGCTTCCTTGTCGAGCAATCGCTTCACTATGGGGAGGATGTTCTTCAACCCTACTGCACGTTGCAACTGAGTGACACACTGCTCCTTATCGGCACTGAGAAGGTCGAGCAAGCGTTGTTCGCTATCGCTTAGCGGATGGGTAGCCTCGAACTCATCGTTGTATACCACCACGGTCTCGCTCTCCAGCTTCATGCCCGAAGGCATAGCGGCCTTGTACACATCGCCCAAGGTGCAGAGATAGTATGTGGATAGCCATTCCCAAAACTCGAGTTGCTTGGGAAGAAGCACGGGCGACGAATCGAGCACTTCTTCTACGTCCTTCGTCTCATACCCTTCGGGGGCTGCATAATGCACCCTCGTGACGATGGCCGTGTAAAACTTCTTTTTCCCGAACGGCACCACCACACGGCATCCTTCCTGTACGCTCTCCTCCAAGGCGGAAGGAAGCGAATAGGTGTATTGCGAGGCAATGGGCAGGGGCACTATGACATCCACATATTTCTTCATGTTGGCAAAGTTACAAAAAAAGAAGGGGAGTTCCAATTCAGAACACCCCTTAGTTATTTGGTAAAATTTATATTTGGAATTAGAAGATGTAGGCCAATGATACTTGCCAAGTCTTGTTCTTAGCAGTAGCAATAGAGCTTGCATCCTTCCATTCAAAGCTATCGCCCATCGGAATCTGATAGTTCAAACCTACCTGCAACTTCTTCATAAGCTTCACACCGGCACCCAAGTTAATGGCCACTTGTGTCTTATTCACTTTTACCGATTCCAAATCTACATCATCGAAATTGAAGAAGAAGTCAGGACCAGCAGCCAAGTAAAAACCTAAAACGCTTCCCAAACCGATGCTATACTTCAAGTTCACAGGAATTTCGATGCCTTGTTGCTTCAATTCATCCTTACCACGCTGAGCGTACATTACTGCACCATCCACTCCCAAGCCAAGGACAGGAAGAGTAACTTCAGCCATCGGACCAATAAAGAAACCTGTAGAGCTTTCAGATGCTTCTTTGAAAGTCTTTACATTCGTATCCAGCTTAGTGAAATCCATACCACCCTTCACACCAAACTTAACCAATTGAGCTTGAGCCGGAACTGCCATCATCAAGGCAGCCGCAACCATTAAAATACTTAATACCTTTTTCATTTTTAAGTTCCATTTAGTTTTACGACATAAAGGTAAACAAAAATTCTCATATTTTGGTTCTATTTCCCAAACAATTAGGCGTTTTAGGCCAAACATTGAAGCGTTTTCATGCAAATATCGAAGCTTTTTCCACAAAAAGTCTTTGTTTTTAGAAATTTCGAAATTGCGAATTTATCAACTTCACATTCAAGGCTCCGAAGAAACAATTTATCTGCTCTTTACCCGATTCTTGCTCGATTTTCATGCAATTTGGTGAAGATTGAAGGTAAATCTGGTCTTTTTCAGCCTCTACTTTGCCTCTTTTAGAGGGCCATTTTTTAGAGTTTTCTGTCTCTTAAACCATATTTCAAACATCTATTACTAAATCATCACCTCATTATCAAACACTTACAAAACAGGAGTAGTCAGTAGTCAGATAGTCAGTTAATTTTATAATAGAAAACACACCTATATATGTATAATTATAATATATATATACTATAACAATTATACATATTAACTTAATATTATACCCATTTTCGCATATATGAAGAAAAAATAACTGACTATCTGACTACTGACTACCCCATACCAAGAAAAAAGGTGACGGACAACCGAATGTCCATCACCTTGTCATTTTCAAAACCCAAAACTTTGATTCGAAAGATTAATATTCATCCTCGTTGAAAAGGAAGTCTTCCTTACTTGGATAATCTGGCCAAATATCTTCGATGCATTCGTAGATTTCGCCTTCATCTTCCATTTCCTGCAAGTTTTCAATTACTTCCAATGGCAAGCCCGAACGAACGGCATAGTCCACCAACTCATCCTTTGATGCTGGCCATGGTGCATCTTCCAACTTAGAGGCCAATTCTAACGTCCAATACATAGTATTTCAAATTTAAAATATGATACAATTTGGTTTTACTCTCTTATTCGACCGCAAAAGTATAACAAAATATCTCAAATGCAACTTTTATCCCAATAAATTTCATCCGTTTCTGCCAATAAGTTCATTTTCCTTGCCAAAACGAACAGATAATCGGACAATCGGTTGACAAAAGCCGAAACGTTTTCAGTCACCTCGTGCTCCTCGGCCATGGCCAGGATGCGTCTTTCGGCTCTACGGCACACGGTTCGGCACACATGGCACACCGACGATCCTCTCGAGCCTCCCGGGATGACGAATGCCTTGAGCGGAGGAAGCTGGGCATCGGCCTCATCGATGGCATTCTCCAGGCGTTGGATGTCTTCATCGGCCACCTGACTCTCGATGCGCAGGGTGGTATTGGTCTGGTCGGTAGCCAGATAGGAACCTACGCAGAACAACTTGTGCTGTACCCAGAGAATGGTCTTGCGGTCGTCGGCATCCGTAAGGTAAGTATAGAGCAGGCCCAATTGGGAATTCAGTTCATCTACCGTGCCGTATGCTTCGAGACGGACATGTGTTTTCGATACGCGGGCACCTCCCACCAGCGAGGTCTTTCCCTTGTCACCCGAACGGGTATATATCAAACTTTTCTTCATGGTTGTATTAAAAGAAATTTACTTTATAGTTCTGTTTAAATCGTTTACCCTCGAAGAGCATCAGACCGATGTCGTACAGATCGAAGGTGATAACCACCCGCTCATCGGTCGTGCGTTCCTTCCACCATGCTTCGCGCTCGGCAGAGGCATAGATGTCGCCCACCACCACACAAGAGCCCTCGTGCAGATAAGGGAGAGCCACCTCGAACACCTCCTTATAATAAGGCGTGAACCCGATGTGCAGGAAATCCACTTTTCCAAGCCTTGCAAGCTCCTTTTTCAAGCGGAGCAAGGTGTTATCCTTATCCAGCCCTTCCAATGCCACCACGGCCATCGAAGGACGCGCCTCGCGCATGTATCGCAAGGCATCGCCATTCCCCTGCCCCACATCGACAAGCGAAGCCGGATGGAAATAGTTGACCAGGCGGAACAACAGCTTGTTTATCCGCTCCCGATAATGTGGCAATGATTTCGTGGAAGAAGCCGCCTTGAGAGGCTTGTAGGCATAGTATGGCAAGCCTTCGTACATCACCGAGGTGATGAGAAAGAAATCCGACGGAGAGTGGACTCCATATCCGCACCGATAGCGGAAACGCCGGCACCAATTCCATATTCTTCGTGCTAAAAGCATAGTATTCTTTGTTTAAGTAGAGCAAAGATAAACAGAAATTTTGTATTTTTGTAAAAACAAACAAACGATTCATGAAGATTCTTTGGATAGACCTCAATAGTTCATACGCCCACTCCTCGCTGGCATTGCCTGCACTCCATGCGCAAGTGAAGGATTGCCCCGACTACGAATGGGAAATGGTATCGGCCACCATCAACGAAAACATCGGCACGGTGGTCGATGAAATCTGCCGTCACAAACCCGATATCTTGGCAGCCACCTGCTGGCTTTTCAACCACGAGATACTGATGCACATCGCCTCCCGAGTAAAGGCGCTCCTACCGGATGCCTGCCTCATCTTGGGCGGTCCTGAGTTCTTGGGCGACAACGAGGCTTTCCTCCGGAAGAATCCGTTTGTCGATTGTGTTTTCCGAGGCGAAGGCGAAGAGGGTTTTGTCCAATGGCTGAAGTGCTGGAACCGACCGGAAGAATGGGCTTCCATCGGCGGACTTTGTTGGTTGGACACCGACCACCAGTATCACGACAATGGCCTGTCCAAAGTCTTGGACTTCGACCAGCTGACACCTCCCGAAGCGAGCGAGTTCTTCAACTGGAGCAAGCCCTTCGTGCAATTGGAGACCACCCGAGGATGCTTCAATACCTGCGCCTTCTGCGTAAGTGGAGGCGAGAAGCCGGTCCGCACCTTGCCCATAGAAGCCATCCGCGAGCGCTTGAAAACCATCCATAGCCACGGCATCAAGAATGTCCGTGTGCTCGACCGCACCTTCAACTTCAATCCCCGAAGAGCCAAGGAACTCCTGAACCTCTTCCTGGAATTCCATCCGGACATCCGTTTCCATCTGGAAATCCATCCGGCCTTGCTTTCCGACACCTTGAAGGAAGAATTGCAACGATTGCCTCATGGACTCCTGCATCTGGAAGCCGGCATCCAGAGCCTCCGCGAACCGGTCTTGGAGACAAGCCGACGAATGGGCAAGCTATCCGATGCCTTGGAGGGGCTGAGATTCCTCTGCTCGCTCAACAACATGGAGACACATGCCGACCTCATCGCCGGACTTCCCCTCTATCGGTTGGAAGAGATTTTCGAGGACATCCGCACCCTGGCCGAATACGAAGCCGGAGAAATCCAATTGGAATCCCTCAAGCTCTTGCCGGGCACCGAGATGCGAAGAAGAGCCTATGAATTGGGCATCCGATTCTCTCCACTCCCGCCCTACGAAGTCTTGAAGACCAATGAAATATCCACCGGAGAATTGCAGACCGCCCGTCGGCTTTCACGCCTGCTCGATGCCTTCTACAACACTCCGGCATGGCAACCCCTCACTCGCGAGCTCATCTTGAACGAGGAAGGATTCTTGCATCATTTCCTGAACCACCTCACGGAGGCCAACCTCATCGACCAACCCATGAGCCTGGAAAAGCGAGGCCTCGTGCTTTATGAATATTGCAAGAAGCATCTTCCGGCCTATCAGACCAAGGCAAGCATCGCCTGGATAGAAGCCGGCATGTCTCTCAAGAAGCAACCGGCCGAGCGGGTAAAGACCAAGCATCAGACTCCGCCCGAACATTGGGACATCTTGCAAGGAAACTACAAAGAAGGCCTGAGACTCTGTTTCTTGCCGACCGATGCCGAAGCCCAACATGGCTATTGGTTCGGATTCGAGACAGAGACCCAACAAATAACCCCTGTATTCAAAGCTAAATCTTAAATATCATGACCCGAATAGTAGAAATAGATTCGTACTCAGCTGAATATCACGAAGCCATGCAGCGCTTCCTCGACCAGCTTACCACCAACCCTACCACCTTGACTGAAGCTACCTTCCGCCAGCTATTGGCATCGGAGAACAGCCATCTGTTTTTCCTAATGAAAGACGAAGAAATAGCAGGTATGCTCACCGTAGGCATCTATTTCAGTCCCACAGGTGGCAAAGCCTGGATTGAAGATGTAGTGGTAGACCAAGCCTTCCGCGGACAAGGCCTCAGCAAGCTATTGGTGGCCCATGCCATCGAGTTCACCCGCTCACAAGGCATCTCATCCTTGATGCTCACCTCCAACCCCAAGCGCGTAGCAGCCAACAAGCTCTATCAAACCATGGGCTTCGGGCGCAAGGAAACCAATGTATATCGAATGAAATTCTAAGCCTATCATTATATGAAAAAACACATCCTAACAAGCCTGCTCGCTTGGGTAACACTTACCTTAGGAGCACAGACATTCCAAGAATGGAAAGACCCGAGAGTCAATGCAGTCAATCGGGCCCCGATGCATGCCAATTACTTTGCTTACGAATCGGCCGATGCAGCCAAGCAAGGTGTAAAAGAAAATTCATCCAATTTCATGAGCCTGAACGGCACCTGGAAGTTCAACTGGGTGAAAGATGCCGATGCACGCCCTACCGACTTCTGGAAAAACGATTTCAACGACAAGAGTTGGGACAACATGCCCGTTCCCGGTGTATGGGAGCTCCATGGTTATGGCGACCCAATCTATGTAAACATAGGTTATGCTTGGCGTAACCAGTTCCAGAGCAATCCGCCTGCCATCCCTACCGAGAACAACCATGTAGGCTCTTATCGCAAGGAAATCATCGTTCCTGCATCTTGGAAAGGCAAGGACATCATCGCCCATTTCGGTTCCGTCACTTCCAACATGTACTTGTGGGTGAACGGAAAGTATGTGGGTTATAGCGAAGATAGCAAGCTGGAAGCCGAATTCAACTTGACCCCTTATCTGAAGACAGGTCAGAAGAACTTGATTGCCTTCCAAGTATTCCGTTGGTGCGATGGCACTTATTTGGAAGACCAGGACTTCTTCCGCTATAGTGGTGTAGGTCGCGATTGCTACCTCTATGCACGAGACAAGAAGCGCATAGAAGACATCCGTGTGACACCGGATTTGGATCCGGAATACAAGAATGGCTCGTTGAACATCGCCCTCAACCTGAAAGGCAATGGAAAGGTCAACCTTACCTTGAAAGACGCTTCCGGAAAAGAAGTGGCAAGCACTCAGGCCATCAAGGGAAATGCCACCATCGAAGTGGAAAACCCGCACAAGTGGACCTCCGAAACTCCTTATTTATATACCCTCTATGCTTCACTCGAAGGTAGCAGCGAGGTGATTCCTATAAAGGTGGGCTTCCGCAAGGTAGAAATAAAGGATGCCCAACTGTTGGTAAACGGAAAGCCAATCCTCATCAAGGGTGCCAACCGTCATGAATTGGATCCCGATGGAGGCTATGTCATCTCTCCGGAACGCATGATTCAGGACATCCAAATCATGAAGCAATTCAACCTGAATGCCGTACGCACATCGCACTATCCGGACAACAACCTCTGGTATGAGCTTTGCGACCAATATGGCATCTATGTCGTAGCCGAAGCCAACATCGAAAGCCATGGCATGGGCTATGGAGAAAAGACATTGGCCAAGCGCGACGATTATGCCTTGGCACACATGGAACGCAACCAGCGCAACGTGCAACGTGGCTTCAACCATCCGAGCATCATCATCTGGTCATTGGGTAATGAAGCAGGCTACGGACCGAATTTCGAAGCTGCTTACAATTGGATCAAGGCCGAAGACCCAAGCCGATTCGTTCAATACGAACAAGCCGGAAAGAACGGCAAGACCGACATCTATTGCCCGATGTATTTGGGATACAAGGGTAGCGAAGAATATAGCCAGAACGAGGAATATCAGAAGCCATTGATTCAATGCGAATATGCCCATGCCATGGGTAACTCGGAAGGTGGTTTCAAGGAATACTGGGACCTCATCCGCAAGTATCCGAAGTATCAAGGGGGGTTCATTTGGGACTTCGTGGACCAATCCATCCGTTGGACAGGCAAGAATGGCCAGATGATTTATGCATACGGAGGAGACTTCAACCGTTTCGATGCGAGCGACCAGAACTTCTGCGACAATGGCTTGATCAGCCCGGATCGTGTGCCTAATCCTCACATGTACGAGGTAGGCTATTTCTATCAGAACATCTGGACAAGTCCTGTTGACATCAAGAACGGAGAAATCAGCATCTTCAACGAACACTTCTTCCGCGATTTATCGGCTTATTACTTGGAATGGGAATTGTTGAAAGGTGGCAAAGTGATGCGTAGCGGACGAGTGGAAGACTTGAATGTAGCTCCTCAGCAAAGCATCCAAATCAAGCTCCCAATCGGCAAGACATGCCAATGCACCGAATGGTTGCTCAACGTAAGCTATAAGCTGAAGAACACCGAAGGATTACTCGATGCCGGACACATCGTAGCCAAGCAACAGCTCGTCGTGAATCCTTACAAGGATCCAAGTATGGAACTGAAGAACCGAACCATGTCCAATTTGGACATACTTGAACCTACATTGGTGGAAAACGACATGCGCTACCTGATTGTCAATGGTGAACGTTTCCACATCGAATTCGACAAGATGAATGGTTACTTGAGCAAATATCAAGTAAACGGATTGGACTTGATGAAGGAAGGCAGCTACTTGAAGCCAAACTTCTGGCGTGCCCCTATCGACAACGATTTCGGCGCCCGCTTGAACTGGAGATATGCCATCTGGAAGAATCCAACCATCAAGTTAGTCTCTTTGCAACAACGCATGGAAGGCCAACAAGCCATCATCGAAGCCGAATACGAAATGAAGGAAGCTTCTGCCAAGTTGAACTTGACCTACACCATCAACAACGAAGGCGCTATCAAAGTCACCCAAAAGATGACTTCCGACAAAAACGCCAAGGTGCCTAACCTCTTCCGCTTCGGCATGCAGATGCAAATGCCTAAGTCTTTCGATAAGGTAGAGTATTATGGTCGTGGTCCGGTAGAAAACTACATCGACCGTAAGGCGAATGCAGATTTGGGCATCTATCGCCAATCTGTAGCCGAGCAATTCTACCCTTATATCCGTCCGCAAGAAACCGGAACAAAGAGCGATATCCGTTGGTGGAAGACCCTCAACATGGCCGGTCGAGGTATCCAGGTTATTGCTTCGAAGCCGTTCTCGGCCTCTGCCCTCCACTACACCATCGAATCGTTGGACGAAGGATTATACAAGAAGCAAGGCCATTCGCAAGAAGTTGAAGAAGCCGACCTTACTAACTTCTGCTTCGATTTAATTCAAGCCGGTTTAGGTTGTGAAGATAGTTGGGGACGCATTGCCCGCCCTGAATATCAGGTTCCTTATGGAGACTATGAATTTACATTTATCTTGAAGCCTATGTAAAATGAAAGAGGGTGTGCGACGCACACCCTCTTTTCTTTCTTCTTATTTAAACAATCTCGGAACAAACTCCGACAAGTAAATTCGCCAGTTTTTCCAAATATGTCCATCTTCATTCTCGAAGTATTCATACGGATAACCTTTCTCATCCAATAGTTTGCGATATTCTTCATTCGCCTTGTAAAGGAAATCGGTCTTGCCGATGGCAATCCAATAAAGAGCCGGCTTTTTGGCAAACTGAGTAGCCAACTTTCCTTCCATATCCTGATAGATAGGCGATTCAACATTCTTACCAGGCATAATAGCAGCCGAGAACAAGCCCACATAGTTGAACATGTCCGGATATTGCTTCGAAATATGCAACGAATGAAAACCACCCATCGAAAGACCTGCAATGGCACGATTCTTCTTGTTCGCCTTGGTACGATAATGCTTATCGACAAACTTCACCACATCCGGGAAATGAGTTTCAAACGATCCCTCCATAGTCTTCGGCAATTGGAAAGTAGGTTGCGCCTCCCAACCCAAAGAAGATTCGCCCGGAGCTGCTTCCAAAGCCGCATTGCCATTGGTCATCACCACAATCATCGGCTCTGCCTTACCTTGAGCAATCAAGTTATCAAGAATCTGTGTGGCACGCCCCAATTCGCTCCAAGCATTTTCATCGCCACCCATGCCATGCAACAAGTAGAACACCGGATAGCGCTTGCCACTCATTTCATAACCGGCTGGAGTATAGATGGTCAATCTTCTATCCATTCCCAAAGAAGGACTATCATACCACACCTTAGAAACCGCTCCATGAGGAACATCGTTCACCTTATACAAATCCGCTCTATCTCCACCAACAATAAAGACATTGGTTATGGTCGATACATCACGAATCATATATACATTGCTTGGGTCATTCACCTTCAAGCCATCCACCACAAAAGAATAGCCATAAAGTTCCGGCTTCAGAGGTTCCGGAGTGGTATATTCCCACACACCTTCCTTGTTTTCCACCAAATCGGCCACTCCTTTCGACAAGAAATCACCTGTTACCTGCACCTTAACGGCCTTCGGAGCACGAAGTCGGAAAGTAACCGTCTGATTTTCATGAATCTCGGGAGACACCACAGGAGCCTTTCCCCACAATGCTTGCTGAGCCAAAGCTTCAACCGGCATCAACAAAAACGCCAAACAAATGGCAATACATACTTGAATCGAGTTTCTCATGGTATTTTCAGTTAAAAAGTATGACACAAATATACCACCATTTCCGATATCCACAAAAAACAGCATAAAAAAAGGAGAAAGCCTTTTGAACTTTCTCCTTGTACCCAGACCCGGGGTCGAACCGGGATGGAAGTGAATCCACTGGTGTTTGAGACCAGCGCGTCTACCGATTCCGCCATCTGG
The DNA here is from genome assembly GCA_017558175.1 of Bacteroidaceae bacterium. Lineage (GTDB taxonomy): Bacteria > Bacteroidota > Bacteroidia > Bacteroidales > Bacteroidaceae > Phocaeicola. The sequence continues at coordinate 4,840 of JAFYWH010000099.1, read as the reverse complement.
GCAAACATTTTTATGTTTGCTCTCTTGAAACTATCTTTTGGCTTTCGTACCCAGACCCGGGGTCGAACCGGGATGGAAGTGAATCCACTGGTGTTTGAGACCAGCGCGTCTACCGATTCCGCCATCTGGGCATTTACGAAACCAAGATTTGTTTCTCGATTGCGGGTGCAAAGGTACGACTTTTTTTTTAACCTCCAAACTTTTTCCCTATTTTTTCTTCAAAAAAAGTAATTATCACATCATTTATCATAAATAAACACTTAAAGAGAAAAAAAAATCCTAACTTAGCAGAAACTTTAAAACCTAACCTATCATGACTAACAACAATAACTATTGTGTAATTATGGCCGGTGGCATCGGAAGCCGTTTTTGGCCATATAGCCGCAAAAACAAGCCTAAACAATTCCTCGATTTCTTCGGAGTCGGTCAAACGCTTCTGCAACAGACATTCGAAAGATATAGCAAAATCGTTCCTTCTGAAAACATTATCGTCATTACCAATGCTGAATACGAAGGATTGGTCAAGGAACAATTGCCTTCACTCCAAGCGAACCAAATCTTATTGGAACCTGCCCGTAGAAATACGGCTCCATGTATTGCCATGGCCTCCATGCACATTCATGCCATCAATCCGGAAGCCAACATGGTTGTAGCTCCGTGCGACCACCTTGTCTTGAAGGAAGGAGAATTCATTGAAGCCATCAATAAAGGATTGGAGTTCGTAGCCCAATCGCCTCAACTGCTGACCTTGGGTATCAAGCCCAACCGGCCGGAAACCGGATATGGCTATATTCAGATAGCCGAAGAGCAAGGCAATAACTTCTATAAGGTAAAGACCTTTGTAGAAAAGCCTCAGTTGGAGTTCGCAGAAGTCTTCGTAGCAAGCGATGAGTTTTATTGGAATTCAGGCATCTTCCTTTGGAATGTCAATACCATCTTGAATGCCTTCAACACATTGATGCCGGAAGTTTGTCCTAAAATCAGCTCAGGAGATTTTGCATCTTGCCCAAGCATCTCCATCGACTATGCCATCATGGAAAAGGCAGAAAACGTATCTGTACAGCTCTGCAACTTCGGATGGGCCGACTTGGGAACTTGGGGAGCCTTGCACGAATCATCCCCTAAAGACCAGCACAAGAATGTCATTACCACCGGACATACCGTGCTATACGATTGTAGCAACAATATCATCGCCCTTCCAGAAGGCAAGTTAGCCGTAGTACAAGGCATGCAGGATTACTTGATAGCCGACACGGACAATGTCTTGCTGATCTGCAAAAAAGATGATCAAAGCGCCATTCGCCGATATGTGAATGATGTACAGATTAAATTAGGAGAAGAATTCATCTAATCAAAAAAAAGAGGATGCCAATCGGCATCCTCTTTATATATAATAAGGAAGAAGTTTACTTTTGGTTGCTTTCCCAAGCTTCATTGATAGCCTTGGCGATAGCTACGAACTCTTCACCCGAGAGCTTCAACTTAGGGTTCGAGAAGAGCATATCCGATTCATTCTGAATAGGAATCAAATGAATATGCGCATGAGGCACTTCCAAACCAATCACCGCCTCACCTACTTTCTTGCATGGGAAAGCCTTCTGAATGGCCAAAGCCACACCCTTTGCAAATACATGCATAGCTGCCACTTCTTCATCTTCCAAATCGAAGACATAATCCACTTCGCGCTTCGGAACTACCAATGTATGGCCCTTCACCAACGGATTGATATCAAGAAACGCATAAAACTGTTCATTCTCAGCTACCTTGTAGCTCGGAATCTCACCTGCGATAATTCTACTGAATATTGTTGCCATATCTATATAGATTAAAAAAGGCAGACTCGCCCTGTAAGCGAACCTGCCCAATCATTAAAATGAAATGCTCAAAATTTCCAAGCTGATCTTGCCTTGTGGAATAGTAATTTCGGCTACATCACCTACCTTCTTGCCCAACAAACCTTGTGCAATCGGAGTGTTTACCGAAATCTTACCCAACTTCAAGTTTGCTTCACTTTCAGCCACCAAGGTGTATGCCATCTTCATGCCTGTCTTGACATTCTTCAATTCCACCTTGCTCAAAATCTGCACGCTATCTGCCTTCAACTTCGATGTATCGATGATCTTTGCATCACCGATAGTAGCCTTCAACTGACTAATCTTCATTTCCAACAAACCCTGTGCTTCCTTTGCGGCATCGTATTCCGCATTTTCCGACAAATCGCCCTTATCACGAGCTTCGGCAATAGCTGCCACAATTTTCGGACGTTCTACAGATTCCAAGTGCTTCAATTCAGCGAGCAACTGCTTGTAACCTTCTTCTGACATATAAGCCATAATGTTTTCCTCCTTAAATTTATGATTTGATTATTTTCTTTACTATAAAAATAAAAAGAATTCCGACACATATAAATGTCGGAACCCTCTTTTCCCAATTGCGTTGCAAAGGTAAGTTTTTATCCAATACGAGTCAAGTTTATTACGATGCTTTGCAACATCTTTAAACTTTTTTCGTTCTAAATTAGCATATTACAACAATTTACGAATCTCTGCGTCCAAATCTTCGATGTTTTCGCCACGCAACTTCAACACATTGTCACGTCCTACCAAGAACACTGAAGGAAGGCCAGCTACTCCATAAATCGATACATATTGAGAGTACGGACCAGCAGCGTCGCGAACACAAATCCAAGGAAGATTATCGGCAGAAGTCTTCCAGAAATGTTCATCGCTATCCAATGAAATCTGGTAGATTTCCAAACCCTTCTCCTGGTATTTGCCATAAAGTTCGCGCAAAGCCAAATTGTGAGCAGAAGACATGGCATTGTTGTATACTGTAAAGTCAATCAATACGACCTTACCCTTCAACTCTGTCAATGTACGTTCATTACCCTTCAAGTCCTTCAACTTGATATCGATGATGTCCGCTTCCTTGATGATGCTTGGATCGATTTCCACCACTTCTTCCTTTGTTTCGCGAGTGTTCTTCATACCCTTGATTACCATATTATAAAGGTTACGCGAACGGTCGGCATGCGGATAAGTGTTGTTCAAGCTGGTAGCTACTGCTGCAAAACACTTCACATCGTCCTTGCTTGCCAACGGGTCGAAAATCATATAGCCATTCAAAGTCTGGAACAACGCGAAATAAGCGTATGTAGTGTACGGAGCAGCATAGATGTAGTTGCGCTTCACGTTTTCCTTGTAGCCATTGATGTAATTCATCAACTGGTTCTGTGCCAAACCGGCAGGAAGCTTGCTTTGAGCCAACTTGTCCACCTTCTGTTGCAACTCGGCCTGCAACATTACCAATTCCTTAATCTTCAAGTTATTTTCCGAACCTTCGATAGCATAACCAGTATCGAACTTAGCAGCATCGGCCTTGATAGTTACGGTTTCGGTAGAGTCTACCGCAAAATTAATCACCTGATTTCCCATGCGAAGACGATAGAACTCCGGCGATTCCGGTCTTGTTTCAGCAAAACTGAAAGTTCCGTTAGCACCCAACTTCACAGAATCGAGCAATGCAATGCCTCCCAAACCAGAAGCTTCCAAATAAAGAGTCTTGTCTTCTGCACCTGTCACTTCACCATGAACCTTGAATTTCGGTTCGTTATCGCAAGCGCCCAGTCCTACCAACACAAGTGCAAGCAAAAAATATACAACTTTCTTCATCACCATTTTTTATATAAAAGTGTGTTTTCTTAATTTTTAATTCGGCTGCAAAGATACGGCTTTTCACCATTAAACAAAGCATTTCCTTGCGTTCTTGAACGTTAAAATACAAAAAAACCGAAAATATATTAACTTTTTATCTCATTTCCACCTTATTAGAAGAATTAAATGCCTATCTTTGCACGATTTTTAGACGAAAAATTTATAACTATACATTTTATGATTAATCCTATTATTAAGACGATCGAGCTTCCTGATGGAAGAACCATCACGCTCGAAACGGGAAAGCTGGCAAAACAGGCAGACGGTTCTGTAATGCTTCGCATGGGCAACACCATGTTGCTTGCTACTGTTTGTGCAGCAAAAGATGCAGTTCCCGGTACTGATTTCATGCCATTACAGGTAGAGTATAAAGAAAAATATTCAGCATTCGGACGTTTCCCGGGTGGCTTTACCAAGAGAGAAGGCAAGGCGTCAGACTATGAAATCTTGACTTGCCGTTTGGTAGACCGCGCTTTGCGTCCGTTGTTTCCAGATAACTTCCACGCAGAAGTTTACGTAAACATCATCCTCTTCTCGGCTGACGGTGTTGATATGCCGGATGCTTTGGCAGGTTTGGCTGCTTCTGCAGCTCTCGCTGTTTCTGATATTCCGTTCAACGGTCCTATCTCAGAAGTTCGCGTAGCTCGCATCGATGGTCAGTTCGTTATCAACCCTACTTTCGACCAGCTCGAAAAGGCAGATATGGACTTGATGGTTGCTGCTACTTACGAAAACATCATGATGGTGGAAGGCGAAATGGACGAAGTGAGCGAACAAGATTTGCTCGAAGCTTTGAAGGCTGCTCACGACGCTATCAAGGTTCACTGCAAGGCTCAGATGGAATTGATGGAAGAAGTTGGTTCTACCGTGAAGCGCGAATATTGCCACGAAGAAAACGACGAAGAACTCCGTCAGGCTGTTCACGCTGCATGTTACGACAAGGCTTATGCCATCGCAGCATCGGGTAACCGCAACAAGCACGAACGTGGCGAAGCGTTCGAAGCAGTACGCGAAGAATTCAAGGCTCAGTTCACTGAAGAAGAATTGGAAGAAAAGGAAGCACTTATCAACAAGTACTACCACGATGTAGAAAAGGAAGCTATGCGTCGTTGCATCTTGGACGAAGG